>JAITBH010000115.1 GCA_031283745.1 Candidatus Ectomicrobium neotermitis
AGTGCAGAAAAAGATGAAAAACGGTTATGGTTTAAGAGTTCTGCGACTTTTGTAAGCATTATACAGGTATCCTTTTAATCTTTGAGGAGATAGAACAAAGTATTTCATAAGGGATTGTCCCCTCAATTTTTGCCAAATCCGTTGATAGAACGCTCTTTTTGCCCTGCCTGCCGATGAGAACTGCCTCATCGCCGAGCTTTGCTGAGCTAACTTTTGAGATGTCAATCATCGTTAAGTTCATGGTAACCCTGCCGACAACCGGGCAAAGTTCACCTTTTATGAGAACTTGTGCTTTGTTTGAAAACGATGTGCTGTATCCATCTGAATAACCTATAGGCAAAACCGCTATTGTTGAGGGCTTTTTGGTGATGAAAGTAGAACCATAGCTGATAGGCTGCCCTTTTTGGACGCTTTTGATGAAAACTATCTTGGTTTTCCACGATAAAACGGGTTTTAAGGCTGCAACTTTTAGAGAGTTCTTGAGGGGATTTATGCCGTAGAGGCATATTCCAGACCTGACAAAATCAAAGCAGGATGCCTTTAGTGTCAAAAGCGCCGATGAGTTTGCCATATGAATGTCAAAGCCCGAGATTTTTTGTTTTGCATAGTCAATAAGAGTTTCAAACCTTTCTAACTGCTGCTTTGTAAACGTTTTATCCTGACCCGCCGAAGCAAAGTGTGAATAGAGTCCTGCCATTTTGATGTTTTTAGCTTGGGCTATACTATTTATAAGTGTTGGGAAATCTGCACTGAATAGCCCCAATCTTCCCATACCTGTGTCAACGGCAAGATGAAAGCTGAGGGTTTTGTGGAGGGAGGAGGCAAGTTTTTGGAAGGCTTTTATGTCAGATAGGCTTGAAAGCGAGGGAATAAGATCATTTTGGCAGGCGGTTTTTAAGTTTTCATAAGGAAAAGCTGACCCCAAAATCAGGATATTTCCTGCAATGCCCGCCTTTCTTAGCTCAAGTCCCTCATCAACACTGATAACAGCGAAATGTTTTATGCCGTTTTGCTCGGCGGCTTTGGCTATATCAACTGCACCGTGTCCATAAGCATTAGCTTTGACGACAAAAATTATGCCCGTCCCTTTAGGCAAAAGGTTTTTAACGGTTTTAATGTTTGACCCGAGTGCCTTTTTATCAATCTCAATCCAAGTGTTAAGGTTTGCTTGTTTCATTTTCAACCCCTAAATTTAACTTCCTGCCTTGATGTCTGCTGGGATGTTTTTCCTGTCCGAGGCTGAGTTAAACCTTGAATGTTCACCGTCAAATTCCAAAATCACATCTCCGACAGGCCCATTTCTCTGCTTTGCCACGATTATCGTTGCTTTCTTTTCCTTATCCATATCAGTTTTATTGTAATACCAGTCCCTATGAATAAGCATCACCACATCAGCGTCCTGCTCGATAGCACCCGATTCCCTTATGTCAGACAAAATCGGGATATTGCCCTTTCTGTCGCCCTTTTCGGGGCTGCGGTTGAGCTGGGCGACTGCAATTACGGGAATCCTCAAATCTCTTGCTAAAGCTTTCAGACCTGCTGATATTTCTCCCAATTCCAGCACTCTACTGTCGTATCGGCCGGTCCCGGACATAAGATGCATATGGTCAACTATCAGTAAGGATAGCGGTGTGCCTGAATTTTTTAACTCCAAAGCCAGCTTACGCGCCCTTGATCTTATATCCATGATATTTAGTGCAGAGGTGTCATCAACATAAAGAGGGGCTTGGGCAATCAAAGACATAGCTGAGGTGATACGGGTCCAATCTTGCTTTTTATTAAAAATCCCTTTCTTCAAGTTTTGAGCATTGACCTTAGAAATAGAGGCAAGAAATCTTCTTATCAGCTCCTCTTTGACCATTTCAAGGGAAAAAATTGCCACGGGTTTCAGTGGAATTTTATCTCTATTAGAAATTGCGATGTTTTCTGCGATATTTAGGGCAAAAGTGGTCTTACCCATAGTAGCACGGGCTCCTATGATTATAAGTTCGCCCGGCTGGAGGCCTGCAGTTAAAGAATCAATATCGGGAAAACCTGTATGCAAGCCCGGAATTTCTGTTTTGTTTGAGTGAAGCCGCTCGAGGAGGTCTAAAGTATCCCCCGCAATAGTGCCAATCCTTTCAAAACCTGTTGATGTGTTGGTTTGGGAGATATTTAAGAGTGTTGATTGATACTTTTCCAAAATCTCATCTGGGGCTGCGACCTCATTAAACGCCTCGCCAGTCATAGCTGAACCCGCTGCGATTATCTGACGCAAAATGGATTTGTCGCGGATTATCTGGGCATATTGTTCGGCATTTACTGCGGTTTGAACGCTATCGACGAGTGTGGAGAGGTATAAAGCACCTCCTATTTCGGCAAATATGGCATTCTTGTTGAGCCTCTCGGAGAGGGTCGTATAATCTACGGACTTATTTTCATTGTATAGATCGCATATATTGCTAAAGATGTGCTTATGAACTTCGCTATAAAAATCCGGGGGAGTCACTATATCAACAGCCTTAGCTATCGCCTCTTTTTCAATAAGCATTGCACCGATCAAAGCCTTCTCAACATCCATTGCCTGAGGAGGAATTTTTTCAATTCTGTTTTTTGTAGTTTTTTCTGCCATTTGCGCCTCTTTTTTCTACCTTTTGGTCTAAAGATTGCTAAAGGAGAGCTTATGAAAACGCTCTCCTTTAGATTTTGTTTGCTCTTGTGGGTTTTTGATGAGACTTTTATGCTTCTTCGATCTCACCCGCGATGATAAACTTCGTTTTAGCCGTAACCTCTGGGTGCAGCCTGACATTTATCTCGTATTCCCCGACTTCCTTGATGTTATTAGCAAGCAAGATATCGCGTTTGCCTATCTCAAAACCTGCTTGAGCAAAAGTTTTGGAGAGATTTGCAGCTGTGACGGAACCAAAAATCTTTCCGTTTTCGCCCAAATTCACCTTTATACTGTAGGTCTTGGCCTCAAGATTTGCGGCAAGCTCTTTAGCATCGTTGATTGTCTCTTCTCTCTGCTTTTCGAGTTTTACCTTCTCCCTTTCCCACAGTTTGAGGTTTTTTTCATTGGCTTCCATAACAAGTTTGCGGGGAAGGAGATAGTTTCTTGCAAAACCCGCTGATATTTCTTTTATGTCGCCTTGCCTGCCTACATTTGTGATGTCAGTTCTTAATATAACTTTCATTTGACCTCCTATTGATTTGCCGAAAAGGGCAGCATCGCAAGAATTCTTGCTCTTTTTATCGCTTTCACAAGAGCTTTTTGATGTCTCATACAGGCTCCCGTAGCTCTGGCGGGGAGAATTTTCCCGCTTTCTGCCGTATAAGAACGTAACAAACTGATGTTCTTATAATCTATTTCCAGCTTATCAGTGCAAAAACGACACACCTTTTTGCGCAGCATACCGTCTTTTCTAAACTTGCCTCCGGGACGGCCTGGCCGCCTCCCATCTGGAGCCTTTTCCTTATTAAAAGGTTGCTTCTTTATTATTGCCATTTATGTTTCCTCCATTAGAACGGAATATCATTATCTTCATCATCGTCTGTATTGCCCTGCTCAACCGTAGCTTTTTGCCCTTTTTGGGGTTTTGGGGGCTGATAATCATAACTGTCATTATCGTCCTCAATCTTTGCACCGACTATACCGGAGGAGGGGGTGGCTGCAGCAGCTCCAGTGCTTCCGGTCTGAACACCGCTTGCGGCAGTTCTTGAGAGGACTTGCACCCTTGAAGCCATAACTTCGATCTTGTTTCTCATCTTTTTGGTTTCCTTATCCTCCCAGCTTGAACTATGCAACCGACCTTCAACATAGACTGGAGTCCCTTTTTTGACCCTATCAGCAGCCCGCTCGGCTTGTTCGTTCCATACTACTATTGGAACATAAACGGGTTCAGCGTCTTTCCACTCACCGCTGGCATCTCTCATACGGCGGCTGATAGCAATGTCAAAGGAACAAACTGCCACACCTTTTGATGTGGTGTAACGCAATTCTGAATCTCTTGTGGCTCTACCGACTAAAATAACGAGGTTTTGCTCAGGCAGACGGAGACTGTTGTTCTGTTGTTGGTTCATTGTTTTTTACCTCCACAGTGTCAGCCGCAGGAGCTGTCGGGGTAACTGCCTCATCAGGAGCTGCAACGGCTGCTGGTTTATTTTTCACCTTTTTCTTCTCAACCTTTACGGTTAGATACCTAATTACATCGTCGTTCAACCTAAAAGAGTTCTCAACTACATTGATCATTGCCCCGTCCCCGCTTATCTCCATATAAACGTAGGAACCTTCCCGGCACTTGTTAATCGGATAAGCAAGCTTCCTTTTGCCAAGCTGTTGGACAGTTTTTACATTCCCTTTTGCATTTTCGATGATTTTTTTGACTTTTTCGGCGAGTTCTTCGACTTGTTTGACAGGTAGGTCCGGCGAACAAATGAACGTACATTCATAATTCATACTCTAATTTCCTCCTTTTTGGGTTTCCTTTGAACTGTGTATTCAAAAGATAAGCTCCGTCCTCACTGAGACGGAGCAAAGTAAGGTTTATATACCAAACTTTGCCCCTTTAATCAAAAACCCGCCCGCCCGCTTAAAGACCCAAAATGCCCCGTTTTTTTTTAAGTCAAATCTCCTTGACTTTGAGAACCTTAAAAGTGTTTAATCCGCCTCGTTGTCAAGAAACTCACCTGAAATTTCAAGCCTTTTGAAGTTTTTACAAGCCAAAAAGCCTTCTAAAACATCATTTCAAGCTCAAGCAGTTTTCAAAAAATTTCATCACAAAAAGCCTCATCAAAAAGCCGCAAAGAGTAGAGTAAATTATCTTTTTGTCATTCCTTAGCATTGAACTTTATTTCAAAAAGGAGGGCATTAAATGAAGAGATTTATCTTTTTACCTTTATTGTTTATCGCAACAATGGCTTTCGGGCAGCAGATGGTTGAAATTTCGATAGAAATCACTGAAGTAAATGAAAATGAATCCCGCCAATTAGGCATAGAGTGGCCTATCAATGTTGAAGCAGGTGAAATAAACATTCCGTCCTTAGTTGAATCCGGCGCTTGGGACAGATTGACCCCCTTTACCGCAGCACTTAAAGCTCTTGAAACAAGCGGCGCAGCAAGAGTCTTATCCCGCCCAAAACTCGTAACAAAATCAGGCACAACAGCAAAATTCATGGTAGGCGGAGAGCTTCCCATATCGGAAATAACGATGAGCAGCTCTAAAGTCGAGTGGAAAGAATACGGCATCATTATGCAAATCACCCCTACCATCACCTCAAACAACAAAATCGACCTCGCTTTATCAACAGAACTCTCAAGATTAGACTACGATTCCCCTGTCGGCTCCTTCCCATCTATCGCAAAAAGGGCTGCCTCATCTCGGCTTGTTGTAAAAAACGGAGAAACTATGGTTTTAGCGGGCTTAATTGAGACAACTAAAGGGAAATCCACCTCCGGCGTGCCGTTTCTATCTAAAATTCCATTGCTTGGTGCATTGTTTAGGACTACAAGAACAGTCGAAACGCGGACAAATGTCCTCATCTTTGTAACCCCAAAAATTTTAGAGGAAAGCCGATGAAAAACAATAAAGGGCAGACTTTGATCGAATTCATTCTTATTTTTGCCGTTTTGCTGGCTGCATCGGCT
>JAITBH010000150.1 GCA_031283745.1 Candidatus Ectomicrobium neotermitis
GAGCCTCTCTTGTCGTTTTTTTTGCAAAAGGCACCTAAATAGGTATAATGCCGACGCTTTAACGCTGTATAAAATACAGTCTACACGCAGTTGAATTGGCTACATGTCCCTAAAAAAGGGTTGTAGATATTGAAAACTGCGGAGGTCCGTTATCAAAACGAAAACGGAAAAAACTAAAAGGAGAAAAAATGGCAACAATTACAATGAAGGCGTTGTTAGAAGCAGGTGTTCATTTCGGACATCAAACAAGAAGATGGAACCCAAAGATGAGGAAGTATATTTTCGGAACCCGCAACAAAATCCACATCATTGACCTCCAGAAAACCTTAAAAGAACTCAAAAAAGACTACAAAGTTGTTAGAGATTTCATTGCCGACGGCAAGAAAATAATATTCGTCGGAACAAAAAAACAAGCCCAGCTACCGATAAAAGAAGAAGCTCTTCGGTGCGGGGCTTTTTTTTCATGTGAAAGATGGCTCGGCGGGACGCTTACGAATTTTGAAACTCTCAAAAAATCAATAGCCCGATACAAAGAGATTGAACAAATGAAAGTCGAAGGTATTTTTGATCTTCTTTCCAAAAAAGAACAATCGAGAATAGAAAAAAAACGTATAAAACTTGAAAAATCCTTCGAAGGGCTTAAAGATATGAGCAAATTGCCCGGTCTTATGTTTGTAATAGACCCTCATGAGGAAGCAACGGCTGTCTCCGAAGCTAAAAAACTCAATATACCGATTGTTGCCGTATGCGACACGAATTGCGACCCTGATCTTATTGACTATCCCATACCCGGCAATGACGATGCTATAAGAGCCGTGAAATTGTTCTGCTCAATAATAGCGGATGCCGTTTTAGAAGGAAAAGGGGTAGTTGAAAAACAATCGGAAGAGCCGCAACCTGAAACAACCACGGAAACGGAGCTACCAAAACTAAAACCTGAAACAATCACAGAAACGGAGTTGCCAAAACCAAAAGAGGAAACTCCTAAAATTGAGCCAGAGCCACTGCCCGAAGAGACAGAAAAATTAGAAATATCAGATTCCCCAATATAAAGACGATAAAGAGGAGAAATAAATGTCAACCGAATTAATCAAGAAGTTAAGAGAAATGACTGGAGCAGGCGTTGCTGATTGTAAAAAAGCATTAACCGAAACAAAAAACGATATTGAAAAAGCCATTCAATGGTTGAGAGAAACAGGAATGGCCAACGCAGTAAAAAGAGCGGGCAGAAGTGCAAAACAAGGTTTAGTCCATTCTTACATACATGGAAACGGAACACTGGGCGTTTTGGTAGAGGTCAATTGCGAAACAGATTTTGTTGCAAAAACTGATGACTTCAAAAATCTTGTCAAAGAAATTTCTATGCAAATAGCCGCATCCTCACCTCTTTTTGTGACTCGTGATCAGGTAACGGAAGCTGTTATAAAAACAGAAAAGGAAATTTATAAAGCCCAACTTAAAGAGGAAGGAAAGCCGGAAAAGGTATGGGACAAGATTATTGAGGGGAAAATTGAAAAGTTCTACAGCCAAATAAGTCTCTATGATCAGATTTACATAAGAGATGAGGCAGGGAAACAAACCATTAAAAATTTGATTGACGAAGCTATTGGAAAAATTGGTGAGAACATCGTAGTCAAAAGGTTTGCAAGATTTAAGTTGGGAGAAGAATAAAGTGAACGAGAGAGTTCTCTTAAAACTATCTGGAGAAACTTTAGCAGCGGGAAATCTCTCCATCGATCCGAAACGTCTCATAATTGTTGCAGATGAGATAAAAGATGCTTTTAAGCTCAAACGTTTTCAGTTGGCCATTGTAATCGGAGCGGGAAATCTTTGGCGGGGTGCAGGAAAAGATATGGAAAGAACCGCTGCAGACAAAATTGGAATGATTGCAACTGTTATGAATTCTATCGCCTTAAAAAATGAGCTTCTCCGAAATGGGTTGCCCGCCGAGGTGTTTTGCCCGCGTAATGTGAGCTCTCTTGTTAAAGAATATGACAGCGAAACCGTAATTCATTATCTCAACAGTGGTTGTATAACTATCTTAGCAGGAGGAACGGGAAACCCTTTTTTTACTACGGACAGCGGTGCAGCGTTGCGGGCAGCTGAAATAAAAGCAAGTGTTGTAATAAAAGCCACTCAAATAGACGGGATTTACTCGGATGATCCCAAAAAGAACAAAAAAGCTGTTAAGTATGATTATTTATCCTTTGAAGATGCTCTCGCCCAGCATTTAAAAGTTATGGACGAAACGGCTTTTGCTTTATGTGCTGCCTCAAATATCGGAATTTTGGTGTTTGATTTTTATCAAAAAGGGAATTTGGCAAAAGTTATTGTCGGTGAAAACATAGGAACATTTGTCGGAAAAAGATAGGAGGAGATATGCAAATCGATAGTTTGTTTTCAGCAACAGAAGAAGCCATGAAAAAAACAATTGAAAAACTTAAAAATGAAATGGTTTCTATAAGAACGGGAAGAGCTAACAGTGCAATAATAGACAACATAAAAATTGAAAGTTATGGGTCAGTGCTTCCATTAAACCAAACAGCAGGCATCAATGTTCCAGATGCAAAAACAATTGAAATTAAACCTTGGGATTATTCTTTACTCGGTGTTATAGAGAAAGCAATAATAATATCAGACTTGGGCATGACACCTATAAACGATGGGAAACTCATAAGTATATCCATTCCCCCTTTAACCGAAGAGAGGAGAAAAGAATTGGCAAAAGCTATCGGAAAATTGGCTGAGGAGTTCAGAGTGGCAATCCGAAACGAAAGAAGAAATTTGCTTGAAGCAATTAAAAAATCTGAAAAGGACAAGATAATCACAGAGGATGAAAGGAAAAAAGCGGAAAATCAGGCACAAAAAATTACAGATGTTTACATTAAAAAGATTGATGAAAGCATAGCTCTTAAAGAAAAAGAGATTATGCGTATATAAAAAACAAAAAGGAGAAAATTATGGCAAAAAAAATTGATAGTGAACTATGTGTAGGTTGCGGTGCTTGTGCGGCGGTATGTCCGACCGAGGCAATTGTTCTAGATGGACCAAAATATAAGGTAGATGAAGATAAGTGCATTGACTGTGGATCTTGTGAAGGGCAGTGTGCTGTTAATGCTATAAGTTAAGTGGACGAAATAGATTTTTCTTTGCCAGTTCCAAACCACATTGCGATTATAATGGATGGTAATGGAAGATGGGCAAAAAAAAGAAATTTGCCGAGAAGTTTCGGTCATAAAGCCGGGGTCAAAACAGTAAAAGACATTGTTAAGGCTGCCAAAAACCATAACATTAAAGTTTTGACCCTGTATGCTTTTTCAACTGAAAACTGGAAAAGACCCACCGAAGAAGTTTCGTTTTTGTTTGACTTGCTCTTGCAATTTATCAGAACCGACATCAATGAACTTTTAGATGAAGGAATTAAATTAAGAACCCTCGGAGATATTTCCAAGCTCCCTCAAAACATTCAAAACGAAATAGCTAAGGCTTGCAAGAAAAGTGAGCAAAATAAGGCTTTGGAATTAAACATAGCCCTCAATTATGGAAGCAGGCAGGAATTGCTTTATGCTTTTAAGAAAATGATGGAAGCTGGGATAGAAACTCCAACAGAAGAAATCGTGTCCTCTTTCTTATACACCAGCGGGCAAATGGATCCAGACCTACTCATTAGAACCTCGGGCGAATTTAGAATATCCAACTTTTTATTGTGGCAAATAGCTTACGCTGAATTATATGTAACCGACAAACAATGGCCAGATTTCACAAAAGAAGATTTAACAGCGGCTATCGCTGATTTTCAAAAAAGACAAAGACGGTTCGGCGGATTATAAGATTCATCAAAAGGGGCAAAATATAATGTTGAAAACAAGAATATTGACGGCTTTGATAGGTATTCCGATAATTTTCATATGTATTTATATAGGCGGTTGGCTTTTTTTCTCATTGATGTTTTTAATAAATTTCTTTTGTGTCAAAGAATATCTAAGTATCTGCAAAAAGTATCAGCCCCATACCACCGCCTCACTCATCATTTCCATCTTGTATTTCATATCTTTAGGTTTACCGCAGCACTTTCAAATTAATTATTTAGGCCCTATCCAACTATCTCAATCGGCTGTCTTAATGGCTTATGCCGTGCTTATATTTTTAGTGTTTTTTGTCATTGAGGTTATTCACAACAACCCTGAGAAGGCAGTAAAAAGAATTTCCATTTCATTTCTTGGATCTTTTTTCTTTCCAACAACACTGTATTTTATGGTTTTAATCAGAGACCTCTATAATGGAATGGCGTATATTTTTTTAATTTTTGTAACAGTTTGGATTTTAGACACAGCGGCTTTTGCTGTAGGCAAAAAGTTTGGAAAACACAAATTGTCTTCAAACATCAGCCCTAAAAAAACCATAGAAGGTGCTATTGCGGGCATAGTTTTTGGGGTTTTGTTTTCTGTTGTTATTGGAACTTACGTTTTTAACCTTTTCTATGCTTGGCAGTCTGCCATTTTGGGTTTAGTAATATCAGTTCTCGGACAGTTCTCAGATTTAGCGGAATCGCTGATAAAAAGAGACGCTGGCATTAAAGACTCTGGGACAATCGTGCCGGGACACGGCGGAGTATTGGATAGGTTTGATTCGTATTTTTTTGCAGCCCCTATAGTTTACTATGTGTTAATCTTCCTACAGGGGTTCAACTTATTAACAAAAGGTTAAATTCGTAATGAAAAAAATAGTTGTTTTAGGATCTTCAGGATCGATAGGCATTCAAGCTTTAGATGTAATTTCAAAGCTAAAAAAAGACATGGCTGTTGTTGGCTTATCGGTTCATTCAAACATTCCTCTCTTAAAATCCCAGATAAAACAATTTAAACCTAAAGCCGTCTCCGTCAACTCTCCAGACGAAGCAAAAAATCTAAAAGAATGGCTCGCATCAAACAAGCTTAAAACGACAGTTTTTTATGGAAAAGAGGGCTTAGAACAACTTGTTTCAATGAAAGAGGCTGATACTGTTCTCGCCGCTATTGTCGGGGCTGCTTGTCTTGCCCCCCTCATCAAAGCCATAGAATCTGGGAAAACTATAGCACTGGCAAACAAAGAAGTTCTGATTATGGCGGGATACTTAATTACATCTCTTGCTAAAAAACATTCAGTTAGCATTTTACCGGTGGATAGCGAACATTCGGCCATTTTTCAATGCTGTATCGGAGAGAATAAATCTAAGATAAAGAAAATCATTTTAACGGCTTCCGGGGGTCCTTTCCACAAACCCAATATAGACTTTTCAAAGATTACATTAAAAGATGCTCTTGCTCACCCCACATGGAAAATGGGCAAAAAAATAACGATAGACAGTGCCACTCTTATGAACAAAGGGCTTGAAGCCATAGAAGCTTGCGTTCTTTTTGATGTTGACATAGACAAAATAGAAATTGTGATACACCCGCAGTCCATAATTCATTCTATGGTCGAGTATGTTGATGGTTCCATAATAGCTCAAATGTCGAAACCAGATATGAGAATTCCCATTCAATACGCTCTGACATATCCAGACAGAATTGTTTCAAATTTATCAGGGTTTGATTTGGCGAAATTTGCCAAACTCGAGTTTTATAAACCTCAATTTAATAAGTTCCCTTGCTTAAAACTTGCATTAAAAGCAGCTCGAAGCGGGGGAACTTTTCCTGCTGTTATGAATGCGGCAAACGAAACAGCAGTGAAAGCTTTTCTAGACGAGAAAATATCATTCGTTTCCATTGCAAAAATAATTTCAAAAACTATGTCGGCTCACAAAAACACAGCAGGAAAAGATGTTGAAACAATTATTAACGCCGATGATTGGGCAAGAAAATACGCGGACAATTTAATTCGCATAAACGGGAGAACAAAATGACAATAATATTACAAATATTAGGAATAGCATTTGGATTAAGTTTTTTGATTTTTATTCACGAGTTAGGACATTTTACAGTTGCAAAATTATGCGGAGTTCGAATTCTAACTTTCGCTTTTGGTTTTGGACCAGACCTTGTAAAAGTTATTCACAAAGGAACTAAATACTGCATAAAATTGTTTCCTTTTGGAGGAATGGTTGCTATGGCAGGAGAAGACCCCGATAGTGCCACTGGAGATAAGGGTGAGTTTTTATCTTTGCCTTGGTATAAGAAAATTTTTATCGCTTTTGCTGGTCCATTTTCAAATTATATTTTGGCCGCAATTTTGTTTGCGATGATTTTTAGTTTGTGGGGAGTTTCGCAAGTATCACCATTGCCTCAAATCGGAGGAGTTGTAGATCAGCAAGCTGCTCAACAAGCTGGTTTAGTTCCTAACGACATAATTAAAAGCATCAATGGGAAATCTGTAAACACATGGGCAGATATTGCTGAAACTCTTGAAGACAAAGCCGACAAAAATACCGTTTTTGTGATTGAAAGAGGCACCTATTCCTTTAATGTAAATGTAAATGTGGGCAAAAACCCAGTTACCAATCTTGGAATTATTGGGATTTATCCAAAAGTTATAAAGCAAAACATAAGCATTTTTAAGTCTATTGAATACGGAGCAAGAAGTGCCATAGTTCAAACGACGCTAACAATCTCTTATTTGGCAGACAAAATTGTCACCTTTGAAAAACCAGATATTTCTGGACCAGTAGGCATCATGCAGGTAATGGCAAAGGCCACCAAAGATGGGCTTGAAAACTATTTAACTTTGATTGCCATCATATCAGTAGCCTTAGGACTCTTTAATTTGTTTCCGCTTCCTTTTGTTGATGGAGGGATGATTGTTTTATTTTTTGTTGAGGGGATAAGACAGAAACGGATCGGGCTTAAAGTTATCCAAACATACAACACAATCGGAATAATAATAATAGGTATGATTTTTGTTTTCGCAACATACAATGATCTAATAAGGCTTGGTATTGGAAATTTTTTTAAATAGGTTGCAAAAGGAGAAAAGCAATGGAAAACAGCAGACGCAAAGCATTGATTTTTGTTTTATCTTGGTTAGTTTTAGCAGTAGTGTCTTATATGCTAATTTTTTACAGCGAAGGGAAATTTTCTGTCGCTAAAGAGCTGCAAAAAACTTATACAATAGATACTCAAGAAGCCTACCAGTCGCAGATGAAAGGGTTTGATATACAGAATGGATTTCTTGTTTCCGATGAAAGCAAAAATGTGAGTTTATCTATTGGTAACGATAACAATGTCAATTTTAAGTATGTGACAATTAAGATTGAAAGCATAAATTTTGGAACCCAAAAAGTTGATGTTTCTGCTCAATCTGAAAATGGTGAAACCTTTGATGGAACAATTGAATTAAATCAAGGTTCAAACATAATTAACTTTGGCAAAAAAGATAAATGGCAAAACATTCAATTAAACTTTAATGATATTAAGAAAAACTCAATTCTTGTTTTCAATATTCAAAATATAACTTTCAGCGAGCATAAACTATCGTTTAATGGCTCGTTATTTTTATTTCTATTTTTATTTGTGCTTTTTGGAGTTTTGAGTTTTTTGTTTGTGTATCGTTCTTTTGCTCATAGGTTGCAAAGAATAAAAGTAATGGACCCCGGCAGACGCAAAGCATTGATTTTTGTTTTATCTTGGTTAGTTTTAGCAGTAGTGTCTTATATGCTAATTTTTTACAGCGGAGGGAAATTTACCGTCGCTAAAGAACTGCAAAAGACTTATACAATAGATACTCAAGAAGCCTATCAGTTGCAGATGAAAGGGTTTGATATACAGAATGGTTTTCTTGTTTCCGATGCTGATGAAAACAAAAATGTGAGCATATCTATCAGCAATGGTAGCGATATAGCCTTCAAGTATATAACCATTGAAGTTGAAAGTATTGGACTTGCAGGAGAACGGGTTAATATTTCTGCTCAAGCTGAAAATGGCAAAACCTTTGATGGAACAATTAAATTAAATCAAGGCTCAAACATAATTAACTTTGGCAAAAAAGATAAATGGCAAAACATTCAATTAAACTTTAATGATATTAAGAAAAACTCAATTCTTGTTTTCAATATTCAAAATATAACTTTCAGCGATCATCGAGTAGCGTTTAACGGCTCGCTGTTTTTATTTTTGTTCTTATTTGTACTTTTTGGAGTTTTGAGTTTTTTGTTTGTGTATCGTTCTTTTGCTCAATGGTTAAAAATTCATCCTGCATTTATTCTGGCTGTGATGCTTCTTCTACAAGTTTCTCAGATAATTTTTTATATGGATAAAAGAACAAACGTTTTTTTAGATGAAGTATCTTCTTTGGCTGCTATGATCCCTGCTGAGTATTCTAAGGGTTCGTTTAACCTTAACCCACAACAGCAATTAGAGATACCCACAGAAAATCGATGGAATGTTTCAAATGCTTTTATTAATCCTCAAAGAGATCTAAATCCACGTTTTTTCCGCTTTCAATTGTATATCGTTGCCTCTTTATTTTCAGGCACGTTGAGTAAATGGTTTGCTCTAATCAATCTGTTCTGGTTTATCCTTACAGGAATTGTTCTGTATTTTTTATCAAAGCTTATATTAAAAAATGATCTGACTGCCCTTTTGCCACCATTATTATGGGGTTTTAGCGGTGCAACTGTTTCTATGACATATTTTATTAGAGCCTATGCAACAGTATGTTTCTTCGCTGTTTTGTTTCTCTACCTATCTTGTCTTTTGATTGACAAAGATAGATTAAATATAAAACTTTATATCTTTTTAGCGATAACAATGTTTTTTGGATTCTTTTCACATTATTATTTTTTAATTTGGGCTTTCTTTATTTGTGTTTTTACTGGAATATATTTGCTCTTTGTAAAAAGATACAAGGACATTATTAAGTATGCAGTGGCTATTGTTTTAGGCATAGGGCTAAACTTTTTGCTGTTTTATAATTTATTGATAGTCCATTTCTTTCGTTCAAGTGGTCATGTTACCTATGCATTTAAATCTCTGTCAGGAAAAGGAGTGAGTTTCATAGAATCAATCTCACGCTGTTTTCAACAAATAAATGTATCTGTTTTTGACGACTCATTAGGAATAATATTTATTGTTTTAGGACTAATTTTAGTTTCATTTGTTGTGGTAATTATAAAGAAGAATTTAAAAACAGTTGATGGGAAGGGGGGGGGCAAATCTCTCTTTCTGTTAGACTTAATAAAATAATCGTTCTTGATTACAAAATTGTTCTCATCTTTTTAATCTCATTTTTCTATTTTTTAGTGATAGCTTATATTTCTCCGTATAAAGCTTTTCGTTATTTTTATCTTTTTACTCCATCTTTAGTCTTGCTATTGATCATAATGTTTGATTGTTCTCTAAGCTTTATTTTTCAAATAAAACAAATAACCAAAAGGCTAAAATTTAATGAAAGGAAAATAAAAAATGTTTTGCTGGCGGGCTTTGTCCTTCTACTTGCTTTGAGCGGATTTTATCCTGGCAATAAACAAACCAGACATTTGGAATATTTTTATTATCAAAATCCAAAATTCATTACTGTTTTCTCTAACTTAAACGTCTTATCTCTACAGCAACCCAATGAAACATGGGAAGTACCATGGGACCCAGCACTTTGTTTGCCTATTATCATTCAAAACGCTCATCTAAAAGTAATCCCTTTTAATGAAACAAAAAAATGGCAGATTGATCTTATGGAAGATTTTCATGATTTAGACAAGTTTCTCATTTTTATTAACACTAATTTGATTGATAAAAACGGAAATATGAATAATGATTTGCTTAATTTTTTACATAAGAATGGATTTCAGGAAAGACTATTAGCAGCTAATTTAAATGATTCTCAATCTTTTATTTATGAACTTTCCCGAACAAAACAAGTAAAAGAGTAACAATGAAATATTTCAAAAGAACTCAAACAAAAAAGATAAATATCGGCGGAGTAACGATAGGAGGAGGCTCGCCTGTCTGTGTTCAATCTATGATAAACACCGATAAATCAGATTGGAAGGCAGCAGTAAGGCAGATAAAAGAGTTAGAAGAGGCAGGATGTGAAGTTGTTAGAATATCTCTGCCAGACATGGAAACTGCAAAAAATGTTTCCAAAATAAAAAAACAGATAAAAATTCCTTTAGTTGCCGATATTCATTTTGATTACCGCATCGCCATTGAGGCGATAAAGCAAGGTGTTGATAAGTTGCGCCTTAATCCCGGCAATATAGGTGCTAAAGAAAATGTCGAGGCTGTTGTAAAAGAAGCTAAAAAAGCACATATACCTATAAGAATAGGCGTAAATGCAGGCTCCCTAAAATCTATTCGTTCTATAAACGATAATTTATCAAGGTCAAAAGAACTTGCTAAAGCATGTATGGAACATATAAAAATCCTTGAGAACAATAAGTTCTATGACATAGTAGTGTCCCTTAAAGCATCAAATATTGCCGTGAGTGTGGAAGCCTATAAGCTCATCGCCTCAAAAAGGAATTACCCATTGCATTTAGGCATAACCGAATCTGGTTCTATTTTTAGTGGAAATATTAAATCCTCCGCAGGGCTTGGCATAATGCTTTATGATGGGCTTGGCGACACGATAAGAGTTTCTTTGACTGCAGATCCTGTTGAGGAAATTAAAACTGCCTATTCTTTGCTTCAATCTCTTGAACTTAGAAGCACAGGCGTTGAGATAATTTCTTGTCCAACTTGCTCTCGATGTCAAGTTGATTTAATAAATATTGTTGCTCGCGTTGAGCAAGCAGTCTCGAAAATGAAGAATTTAAAAAAATTGCCAAAACCCATTAAAATTGCAATGATGGGTTGTGTGGTAAACGGACCTGGCGAAGCAAAAGATGCTGATTTCGGAATAGCGGGGGGAAAAGATGAAGGTCTTTTTTTTAAGAACGGCAAAGTTGTTGGTAAGGTGAAGTCAGGAGATTGGGTAAAGACTATTATTTCAACAATTAATCTTTATCAAAAACCTCAAGGAGTATAGAATGGCACACATATTTTTAACAAGAGCAGGAAGAGAAAATCTTATTAAGGAATTGGAAAACCTTCAAAAAAGAAAGCCCATCATACAAGAAGAAATAGCAAGAGCAAGAGAGCACGGCGACTTAAAAGAGAATGCTGAATATCATGCAGCAAAAGAAACCTTGACAAATATTATGCGTAGAATATCAGACATAAATGAAAAACTTTCTAAGACAAAACTCATTGATGAAGAAAATATTGATACCAGCAAGGTTTTAATAGGTGCTACAGTTACTATTGAGGATGACGACGGAGAAGATTGGACATATACATTAGTTGATTCCGAAGAATCTGATCCTGCTTCAAACAAAATTTCAGTTCAATCACCACTTGCTCAAGGTCTTTTAGAACATAAAGTCGGTGAAATATGTGTTATCAATCTCCCTAACGGAGAAAGAAAATTCAAGATAAAAAATATTGCGAGATAAGGAATAAAACAAAATGGTTAAAAACGATAAATGGATAAAAAAGATGGCTGTTGAATACAAAATGATAGAACCATTTGAGCCTAATCAAATTAAGGATGGAAAAATTTCTTTTGGAACTTCGTCTTATGGCTACGATATGAGGTTGTCCGATGAGTTTATGGTAATGAAATCTGATTGCATTTTAGATCCCAAGAAATCTGAATCTATTTTTGAAACTGTCAAAGCTAAAGATTTTATAGAAGTCCCTCCAAACTCCACTATTCTTGGAAAGACATTGGAGTATTTCAGAATACCCAGAGATATCATCACAATAGCTTTTGGAAAATCTACCTATGCAAGGTGCGGCATATTTATAAATGTAACTCCGTTCGAGCCTGAATGGGAAGGTTTTGTAACTTTATCCATCGCAAACACCTCGTCGCTCCCTGTAAAAGTTTACACAAATGAAGGTATTGCTCAAGTTTTGTTTTTACAAGCCCATGAAGTTTGCGAATTTTCTTATGCCGACAAAAAAGGGAAATATCAAAAACAAAAAAACATATTGACCTCAAAAGTTTAAATCAAAAAAGGAGATCTTGATGAATTTTTTCAAGCATTATTTTTTAGATATTGTCTCTAATCATTATGTTGATTTTAAGGGTTGCACTCCAAGAAAAGAATTTTGGTTTTATACGCTCTGGGCAACTGTAATTTTTTTATTCTTTGACATTCTTGGTTCTTTAGCCTTGCTTCCTGTAATAGCATTTATAATAAATATGACTGTCTCTCTTGCTCTTCTTCTACCGTCTTTAGCCATTGCAGCCCGCAGACTTCATGACATCGATTTTAGAGGATACTGGCTTTTACTTTCTGTTGTCCCATTCGCTTTTTATTTCGTTTTTACTATAGCTTTTATCTTAGCCTCTTTCGGTGAGCTTAAAATGCCTATAAACAACACTACACCCTATGTTTTTTATTTGTATTTATCCTCAATGATAACCTTCTGCATTTCTGCATTAGGTTCTATAGTCCTCATTATTCTTTTCTGTCTTAAAACAAAACCAAACCGCTGGTCATCCCCCCAAACAAAATTTCTTGATGAAGGAAGTAATTGATGATTTTAATTTTAGATTTTGGCTCTCAATATACTCAACTAATAGCACGTCGTATAAGAGAGGAAAAAGTCTATTGTGAAATTTTGCCGGGCAACAAATCCATCAGTTCAATCTCCAATATTAAAGATGTTAAAGGAATCATTCTTTCAGGGGGATATGCGAGTGTTTATGAAAAAACTGCTCTGCACCCCGACGACAAAATATGGGATTTAGAAATTCCTATTTTAGGCATTTGTTATGGACTTCAACTTATAGCACAGAAATTCGGAGCCAAAGTCAGTGCATCAAAACATAGAGAATATGGCACTGCCGTTGTAAATATAAACACCGAAAGAATTTTGTTTAACGATCTCGCCAAAGAAGAAACTTTATGGATGAGTCATGGAGACAAAGTTTCGCAAATTCCAAAAGGTTTTGAAGTAATAGCAAAATCAATCAACTCACCTTATGCTGCCTTAGAAAACCATTCTAAAAACATCTTCGGCGTTCAATTCCATCCTGAAGGAAATCATTCCAGTTGTGGACAAAAAATCCTTCGCAATTTCATTTTTAGAATTTGTAAAGAAAACAAAGATTGGACAATGAAATCGTATGTTGATGAGGAAATAAAAAGAATAAAAAACAAAGTCGGCACTTCTAAGGTTTTGTGTGCTCTTTCGGGCGGGGTAGATTCTTCGGTAGCAGCAATAATTTTGCATAAAGCCATAGGAAAAAATCTTTTTTGTGTTTATGTGGATCATGGTCTTCAAAAGATAGGGGAAACTCAAAGGGTTATAAAAACTTTTGGGAAAAAGTTTGGGAAAAATCTAAAGATAATTGATGCAAAAAAAATATTTTTATCAAGACTAAAAGATGTTACATCTCCAGAGCTTAAAAGAAAGATTATCGGTAAAACTTTTATTGATGTCTTTGAAAAAGAAGCCAAAAAATTAAAAGGCATAGATTTTCTTTTGCAGGGAACTATTTACCCCGACATAATAGAAAGCGTTTCAATAAAAGGTCATAAAGTCCCGATAAAAAGTCATCACAATGTTGGTGGATTGCCCAAAAATATGAATTTAACCCTCATAGAACCTCTAAGATTGCTTTTTAAGGATGAGGTAAGAGTTTTAGGCAGAGAACTTAAACTCCCATCAGAAATTATAGATAGGCAGCCTTTTCCGGGTCCAGGTCTTGCGGTCAGAATCATCGGTAAAATTACATTAGAGAAACTCGATATATTAAAGAAAGCCGACTATATAATGGAAGAAGAAATAAGAAACGCTGGTCTTTATGAGAAAATATGGCAATCTTTTGCTGTCATACTTCCAGTAAAAACAGTCGGTGTTATGGGAGATGCAAGAACTTACGAGTATGTAACTGTATTAAGAGCGGTTAATTCAGACGATGCTATGACAGCCGACTGGGTCAAACTTCCTTACGATCTGCTTGATAAAATTTCTTCAAGAATCATAAATGAAGTTAAAGGAACAAACAGAGTAGTCTATGACATCTCAAACAAACCTCCGTCTACGATAGAATGGGAATAATGAAAAAATTTATTTATATCTTTATCCTCTTATCGATATCATTAACCGCCTGTCAGAAAGAGAGAGGATTGAAATCTGTTTCTTCCATACAAATAAAAGGCTCGGACACAATTGTAAATCTTGTTCAGGTATGGGCTGAAGAATTTGTAAAAAATAAGCCAACCATAAATATCGGGGTCACCGGTGGTGGATCTGGAACTGGTTTTGCTGCCTTGATAAACGATACTTGTGATATAGCTATGTCATCAAGAAAAATAGAGGACAAAGAAGTTGCTGAAGCACAGAAAAACAATATTTTTATTGAAGAATTTATTATCGGTTTAGATGGACTCATCATTCTTGTAAATAAAGATAACCCAATAAATGAACTTACGTTGGAACAGTTACGCGACATTTTTATGAAGAAGGTTTACAACTGGAAAGAGCTGGGGGGGAAAGATATGGAGATTGTTATATTGTCAAGGGAAAGCAATTCAGGAACACATATGTTCTTTAAGGAAAAAGTTCTGCGGCAAGGTGACCCAAAAGCAAAAGATGAGTTTGCGATTGAAGCTTTGTTGATGCCCTCATCCCAAGCCATTTTTGACGAAGTATCCCAAAACCCTCACGCTGTTGGATATGTAGGAATGGGCTTTTCAAATAAAGAGGTGAAGGTATTAAAAATTGCCCGAGACAATAAAAGCGACTATATTTCTCCTACCCCTGAAAACATATCTAACAGTGATTATCCCATTTCAAGACCTCTTTTGCTTTACACAAAAAAGAATCCCGTTCAACTTGTCAAAGACTTTATAGATTTTGCTCTTTCTCAAGAAGGACAAAAAATAGTTTTGGAAACAGATTTCGTCCCTATAAAGAAGGATTTTTAGATATGCAAAAGCATCAAGCCAAACGAGAAAAAAATATGAGCAAAATTAAAGACGATATTATTGAGAAAATAATTTTTTTATGCGGAATACTCTCTATCGTTTTTGTAACTTTAATTTTTGCTTTTTTGTTGAAAGAGGGAATATCTTTTTTTAGAGAGTCGTCTTTTATCAATTTCATATTAGGAAAATTTTGGTATCCCTCATCAACCCCTCCAGAGTTTGGAATTTTGTCTCTTATTGTTGGCTCTTTTATTGTAACGGTAGGTGCTTGTGCAATAGCGGTTCCCATCGGCATAATGTCGGCTGTTTACATTTCGGAGTTTGCCCCAAAAAGCATACGGGATATTCTTAAATCCCTCGTCGAGCTTATGGCTGCTGTCCCAAGTGTGGTTATAGGTTTTGTCGGAATGGTTACGGTAGCCCCTCTTGTTCGTTCTCTTCTTGATATCCCCACTGGGCTTACTGCTTTTACGGGGTCGTTAATGCTCGCTTTTATGGCTATGCCTACAATAGTTACCATATCAGAAGACGCTATTCGTTCAGTTCCTTGGGAATACAAAGAAGGTGCTTTAGCTTTAGGAGCCACTAAATGGCAAACAATAAGAAGAATTGTCTTAAAAGCTGCCATGCCGGGAATCATAGGTGCTATAATGCTTGGCATAGGACGAGTTATCGGAGAAACGATGGCTGTGATGATGATAACGGGAAACGCTGCCCACATACCGTCATCAATTTTTGAACCGGTCAGAACCATGACCGCAACGATAGCCGCAGAAATGGGAGAAACAGTGAAAGGCGGACTGCATTACAGAGCATTGTTTGCCATAGCTTTGGTGCTGTTTTCTATTACTTTCTTGGTGAATTTTATCGCAGATATGTTTTTAGGGAAAAGTAAAAACAAATGATCAAGCTAAACCCGAAATCATCCCAGAAAATTGTCTCGTTTCTTTTGCTGTTAGCAACTATCATCGCAATTATTCCTGTCGTGATAATAATTTTTATCATCATAAAAAACGGATATTCGGCAATATCTTGGGAATTTTTGACTGCTCTGCCTAAAGATGGAATGCGTAGCGGCGGAATTTTTCCCGCCATAGTAGGCACACTTTCAATAGTTTTTTCTGCTATTTTGATAACACTGCCCATCGGAGTTTGTGCAGCCATATACTTAAACGAATACGCTAAAGACAATTTGCTTACACGAATTATTAAATTAACTATCGTCAATCTTGCTGGCATTCCTTCAGTAGTTTATGGATTGTTCGGTTTTGGAATTTTCGTGATGTTCTTAGGGTTTGGAGTTTCTATCATCGCAGGGGCTTTCACCCTCTCAATTATGGAACTTCCCGTAATTATCACCACCGCAAGAGGTGCACTTAACAGTGTGCCTCAATCTTTTAGAGAGGCGAGCCTCGCACTGGGAGTAAGCCGTTGGCAAACGATAAGGCATATAGTTCTGCCTAATGCTTTGCCCGGCATTTTAACAGGTGCCATTCTAAGCATAGCCCGAATTTCAGGCGAAACGGCACCTATTTTATTTACAGCGGCTGCTTTTTATGTTCCGCATCTCCCTCAATCTCCTTTTGATCAAGTGATGGCGTTGCCGTATCATCTGTATATTATCTCAACACAGATACCGAATATGCCTAAAAACATAATTTTTGGAACAGCACTTGTCCTCTTAATAATGGTGCTAAGCATGAGCATCGTGGCAATCATCGCAAGGATATACTTTAGAAACCGTCGGAAATGGTGAGAAAATAATGGAAACCAAATCTATTCAAAACAAAATGTTCGTTGAAAATTTAAGTTGCTATTTTGGAAATAAATGCGTTTTAGAAAAGGTGAACTTAACTATTCAAAAAAATGAAATTTTGACCATCATTGGTCCGTCAAATAGCGGCAAAACTTCTTTTTTGAGAACTCTAAACCGAATGAATGATTTTAATCCTAATTTTTCCAGAACAGGAAATGTTCTTTTAGACGATGAAAATATTTTTCATATGAATATGGAAAAATTAAGAACCCGCGTGGGAATGCTTTTTGCTATGCCGATTCCTCTGCCGATGACGATTTATGAAAACATTGTTTATGCACCCAAAAGGCTTAGGCTGACAAAACGTGAAAAGAAAAGCGATTTGGATCTTTTGGTAGAGCAGGCATTAAAAGACGCTTCTTTGTGGGATGAGGTAAAAGATAGGCTTAATTCGTCAGCGATGAAATTGTCCGGCGGGCAGCAACAAAGGCTGTGCATAGCAAGAATTTTAGCGATAGACCCTGAGATAATTTTATTTGATGAACCTTGTTCTGGGCTTGATCCAATATCGACGGCAAAAGTGGAAGAAACAATGCTTGTCTTAAAGGATAAATACACGATAGTTCTCGTAACAAATAATGTTAAACAAGCATCAAGGGTAGGAAGCAGGACAGCTTTTTTCCTTATGGGCCACCTCATAGAAATTGATGCCACAGAAAAGATTTTTGTTTCCCCAAAAGAGAAGCAAACTAACGATTACATAACGGGACGTTTTGGTTAAAAACTTATAAACGGAAATAATAAATGGCTCAAATAACAATAGAAAATTTTAATCTTTACTACGGTTCTTTTCAGGCCTTAAAAAACATCAATATGCATATCACCGAGAAGCGAATTACTTCGATGATAGGTCCTTCGGGGTGTGGAAAATCAACTTTGTTGCGTTCAATCAACAGAATCAATGACACCATCGAGGGCGTAAAAACTGAGGGAAAAATAGAAATTGCAGGCGGCAATGTATACGGAGAAAATGTAGATGTTGATATGTTGCGGCGCAATGTTGGAATGGTTTTCCAAAGACCTAATCCTTTTCCAATATCGATTTACAACAATGTCTCTTTTGGTTTAGAGGTCAACAGAATAGAGACGAAAAGAAAAGTTATAGATGAAATAGTTCAAAAATCCCTCGAGGCTGTTCTTTTGTGGGATGACATAAAGGATAATTTGAAAAAATCCGCTCTTTCTCTAACCCTTGAACAGCAGCAAAGATTGTGCATTGCTCGGGTAATAGCAGTTCGCCCCCAAATAATCCTTCTCGACGAGCCTTGCTCATCTTTAGACCCAGTGGCTACTCAAAGGATAGAAGAGTTGATGTTAAGGCTCAAAGACAATTACACCATAGTAATTGTTACACACAATATGCAGCAGGCGGCGAGGATTTCTCAAGACACAGCTTTTATGCTTTTGGGCGAGTTAATAGAGTTCGATAAAACCTCTACAATTTTTACAAACCCAAGCA
>JAITBH010000152.1 GCA_031283745.1 Candidatus Ectomicrobium neotermitis
GTTGACGGACTGCTCCCGCATTGGGAAAGGGAAAACTCATTTTCAAGTTCGGGCATTGTCCAGATTTGACGGCTTTCTGAATTAGACCAACCCAAAAGTGCAAGATAGTTAAGCAAAGCCTCCGGCAAAAATCCCTCTTTTTGATAGTCCAAAACTGAAGTATGCCCATGCCTTTTTGAAAGTCTTGCACCATCGGACCCTAAAATCATGGCAGTGTGGGCAAAATCGGGCCTCATCCAACCTAAGGCATCATAAATATGGAGCTGTTTTGGAGTGTTTGAGATATGGTCGTCTCCCCTGATAGCCAAAGAAATGTCTTGGAGATGATCATCAACAGCACAGGCAAAGTTGTAGGTAGGGGTGCCATTGGCTTTAGCGATAATGTAGTCGTCAAGCACACTGTTTTCAAACTCGACCTTTTTGCGGATAATATCGTCCCAAAAAATCTTGCCCTCTTTTGGCATCTTAAAACGAATGACAGGCTTTATGCCCTGAGCTTCCTTTGCTTTCCTCTGCTCGGGGCTAAGATGAGAACATCTGCCGTCATACTTGGGGGGGAGTTTGTTTGCTGCGGCCTGACGACGCATTTCATCGAGTTCCTCACTTGAGCAGTAGCACGGATAAGCGGCGCCTTTTGACAAAAGCTCATCTATATATTGTTGATAGATGCCACCCTTTTTTCTTTCCATCTGAAAGTAAGGTGCATATTCCGCTTTTTCTTTGCCCGGTCCCTCATCCCACATAAGCCCAAGCCAGCACAAAGCGTCAAGAATTACCTGCGTCGACTCGTCGGTAGAACGGGTTTCATCGGTGTCTTCTATTCTTAAAACAAAAACTCCCTTCTCTTTTTTAGCGTAAAGATAGTTAAAAAGGGCAGTGCGAACCCCGCCGATATGTAAATCTCCTGTTGGAGAAGGAGCAAAACGAACTCTTTTTGTTGAAAATGGCATAAAACCCTCACTTTTTTGAAATTGGGTACTGCTACGGTTAATCAGCCCTTCTTTTTACCCCGCCATTGATTTTTAGGGGTATCACCTCAATGTTTTCAAGCCCGTCATTGTCGACAACTTTGACCGCTATATTATGCACCCCAATCCCAAAACACTGGGTCTGCTTCCCATCTTTGTCCATTATCACGGTCGGCCTAAACTTCTTTTTGTCATAGTTAAAATCCCAGCTATAAAACTCTATACCAACACCGCTTTTACCCTCAGCTATCAGCTCTATATTTGCCTCACCGTTTGCCTCTCTTTCTAAAGTATTGAAAGTCACATTGATTGAGGGTTTTGAGGATACAGACACGATGTCCTCAACTTTCACTAACTTTATTATCTGCTCCTCTTTGTTTTTAAGGCGGGCAGCTTCCTCTATGGCTCCTTTGCTAAAGGAAAAGGCAATGATATAGCCGATGGGCTTTTTTGCTTTGACATTCTTTTGGAGCAACTTTTTGTCAAAACGGTCAATGGCAGACTTAAAATTATCAATAACATTGCGTCCAACATTTTCCTGCCTTTTCGCCTGTATCGGCGTTCCATCGACTGTCTTGCCGTCAAGCCCCATATCGCCCCGCTGTTTAGTATTTGCCTCTCCGCCAAACTGCTTAATAATCCAGCTTTCAAACTCAAAAGCGTCTCCATATCGGAGAGTGTCATAATCATATTTATGAAGATGAACGGTATAAGGCTGGCTAAACAAACCTGCCTGCCCCTGCAAACGCATATCGGTAACTTTCACCGCCGCTGACGACTGGTCAATACCTATCCACCGTCTATTGAGCTTATCGGCGGCGGCAATGGTCGTCCCCCCTCCCATAAATGGGTCAAGGACAAGATCCCCCTCTTTGCTTGACGCTTTTATTATTCTTTCTAACAGTGCTTCGGGCTTTTGCGTGGGGTAGCCGATTCGCTCTTCTTTGCTCTTATAGACACAGTTATTCCATAGATTATCCACACTTGCACCGGGCATTTCATCAAGATAATGTTTCAAATAAGGTCTGCCCGTTGTGGAATAAAAAATTCTCCCCTGCCTCTCAAATTCCTCCATATTTTCTTTTGAATATGCCCAATATCTCCCATCAGGGGGCAAAATACCTTTCCATTTGTATCGGGTATTTCCGCCTTGCTTTGCAGCCGATAAATCGGAGGCTTTGAATTTGCGGCCGTCAGCATCAGCCCTGTTATAAGAAGAAGCTATGTAATCACTGGTATATCGCTCAAACTGTGGATAAAACTTAAACCGTTTTATGTCTTTTCCATAGAAAAAAATGGTGTCTATCACCCTGCCAAAATGTTTAGCCCCTTGCTTTGAATCATTGTGGGTAGTAGTTCTTTTCCAGATAATCTCATTAAGGAAGTTACCGCCTCCAAAAATCTTGTCCAAAATATCCACTCGTATATATGCGTCGGCATGCCAGTCGCAGTGGAGATATAGGCTGCCTGTGGGTTTTAATACCCGATACATCTGCTCCACCCGCTCTTTTAGCCACGCTATATAATGATCGATTCCGCCAGCCCAACGATCCTTAAAACTCCGGACCTCGCCCTCGTCCCCCCAGATAACCTCATAATTTCTATTGCTAAAAAACGGAGGGTCAAGATAGATCAGATCAACACTATCAGCTTTCATCGTTTTCAATATTTCTAAATTGTCGCC
>JAITBH010000020.1 GCA_031283745.1 Candidatus Ectomicrobium neotermitis
GCTATCAGAAAACTTGCAATAAAAAGACCGTTAAAATTTATCATACAGATTGTTTTGATTGTGTTTTTCTTGGGGTTGATAAAGTATCTCGGGGCTTATTTTACTGCCGATATTCTTCACTCAAGAGGCATAAGTTACTCAAAAATGGGTCAGTGGGATATGGCGATACAAACTTATCAAGAAGTCAACGAGAAAAATCCATCGTTTCCGATGTCAAGATATTTCAAGGGAAATGTTCATTTAGATAGGTGGAGAGCAGGGGATCCCCAAATGGTTGAAAAAGAGTTTAATAATTTGTGGGAGTTAGCACCTGATTATGTTCAATCAAGATACCTTGCAGGAGTTATGTATTCAAAACGTTGGAGAGATACTTTAGCTTTGAGGAATGAATATATCAGGCAGAAAAGATCTGATAATGATATAGCGAGGGTTAATGCCCAGCTGACCGATCTCTTCCAAAAAGCCCTTAGTGCTTATGGTGATTTTATGCTGATAGACCCTATTTATCCACTCACATATTACAATCTCGCAGCCCTGTATGCAGATGTTGGCGACCTTGCCAGTGCTGAGAAGATATTGTATGCTCACCTTCAATATCCGGACAGGCTTTTGAGGCATCCTTACGATATTTGGGTTGATACTGATGACAACGGCAACAGAATAGACTGGCGGACAAGAGTTCCCGAAGAAAACGCCGAGACTTTTTTCCAGCTTGGCAACTTATATGCAGCAAATGAAATGTTCCAACCTGCTCTAATTGCATATCAAAGAGCAATAATTTTATTTCCACGATACATTTTGGCACGCAAAAATATGGCTGTAGTTTATGAGAGGATGGGCAACAAGGCTGAATCCCATCGGATATGGACAGAAGTAAGCAGAATTGATCCAAAAGATGCTGATGCCATAGAATACTTACAAAGAAACTAAGATAGTAACAAAGTAAATAAAGGGAAAAGAATGAGTATTGCTCCAGGTATTTTATTTGAAGTTGTCGGGTTCCCAATAACTAATACCATAGTAACAACATTGCTGACTGATATAGTTTTAATTGTTCTTGTTATTTGTATAAGCAAAACAATTTCTTTGAGGCCCAAAGGCATTCAAAACGCTATAGAGATGGCAATAGATTATTTTTATACTCTCACCGAAGACACCGCAGGAAAAAAAGTTTCTTTTATCTATCCGTGGGTTCTCACCTTTTTTCTCTTCATAGTAATTTCCAACCTTTTAGCTCAATTTCCCGGTTTTGAATCAATAAGATTTCATCCTGTAAACTATTCAGGCGAAGAGGGTGTTCCTCTTTTTAGAGCAGCCACGAGCGACTTAAATGTTACTTTGGCACTTGCCACTATCTCTGTAATAGCTACAAATTATCTTGGAATTAAACACATAGGAATAAAGTCATATCTTTCAAAATTTGTGTCGTTTAAGATGTTTCCGATATTTATGTTCGTAGGAATATTGGAGTTTGCAAATGAATTGACTAAGTTTATTTCGTTTTCTTTCAGGCTTTTAGGAAATATTTTTGCAGGCGAAAGCATGCTTTCGCAAATGTATCATTTGTTCCCAATAGGGGTTCCGCTTCCTTTTATTGCTCTTGAGTTGATGGTAGCGGTAATTCAGGCTTTAGTTTTTGCAATGCTGACAATGGCATTTATGCACATTATGACGGACAAACCACAACATTAAGTAAAGGAGAAAAAAGATGACATTCACATTAACTGGTGGACTCATTATTGCTATCGGAGGATTAGGGCCTGGAATAGGTATAGGTCTTATCGGAGCGAAAGCAGTAGAGGCGATAGGAAGAAACCCGGAAGCAACGGGAAAGATTACGGTAAATATGCTGATAGCTATGGCTTTTGCTGAAGCAATTGCTATTTATTCGTTAATTTTTGCATTCATGTAATAAAGGAAAAACAATGGAAATCTTGGATTCGTTTGGCTTAGAATCGTCTTTGTTTTTATTTCAAGTCATCAATTTTTTGGTGATCTTAGCTATTCTCACAAAGTTTCTTTATAAACCTCTAAGAAATATGATGGACGAGAGAAAACGTAGAATTGAGCAGTCTTTACGCGACGCTGATGAGGCTAAATCCGCTCTTGAAAATGCGGGCATGGAAAGGAAGCAAATCCTTGCCTCCGCAAAAAAAGATGCGGATGAAATGACAGCTCTAAATAAACGGCAGCTTTCTGTGGAAAAAGAAAAGTTGACGCAAGAAGCTAAAGAACATTCCCAACAAATTATTGAGGAAGCTAAAGAAAAAGCAGTTGTTGAGCTTGAAAATGTAAGTAAACAAGCGGGATTGATATCTGTGGATTTGTCGGGGAAAATAATAGCTAAAGTTTTCTCCAATTTATTTACAGAAGAAGACAAGCAGAAAATACTTTCTCGTGCATTGGATAAAATAGCAAAGGGCGGATATGAAAAAGATTCAAATTAAAGAATTAGCACAATCGATTGCCGCTAACGACGGTATAGATGATAATGGGCTAAAGTGGATTTCTGAAAAATTCAGCAGAAATGAGTTGAAAATGTTTTTGCGGTTTTTGTCTAAAGAAATTAAGGATAATAAAGTTACAGCTTTTTTCGGCGGAGACATAAATGAGGAAGGTAAAAACAAAGTCCTATCGCTTTTTCCCAACAAAAAAGTCGTTTTTAAGAGGGACGACAATTTGGTTGGGGCTGGAATTCGCATTGAATACGGCGACTTTGTCTTGGATTACAGCATTTCAGGAATAGTAAAAAGAATACTAAGCAGGATAAGAGAGACAATATGAAACCAGAAGAAATAATTCAAAAAATTGAAAAAGAGTTGTACTCAGCGGAAATAAACCCTGAGTTGATTAACTTTGGAGTTGTTGAAACCATTGGAGACGGTATTGTTAAAGCTTACGGTCTTTCAGGAGTTGGTTATTACGAAGAAGTGGAATTTGTTGACGATGATTCTTTGGGATTTGTTCTAAATATTGACGAAGAATTTGTCTCAATTGTTCTCCTTAAAGATTCCGGAAAAGTTACTCGCGGGATGAAAGTTAAGGTCAACGGAAAAGTGTTAAGCGTCCCAGTTTCCGACAAGTTATTGGGCAGAGTTATTGATGCCGCAGGTAATCCTATAGATGGAAAAGAATTAAAGCATGATAATCCGTCTTTATACCCTGTTGAAAAAATTGCTGCGGGCATCATAGAAAGAGCACCTGTTGATAAGCCTATAAAAACGGGCATCAAAGCTATTGATTCTATGACTCCTATAGGTCGTGGGCAAAGAGAACTTATAATAGGAGACAGGGGAACGGGAAAAACTGCACTTGCTATAGACACTATAATCAATCAGAAAAAACTTGATTTAGGGCTAAAGCAAGTTATTTGTATTTATTGTTCGATAGGTCAAAAACGGTCAAATTTGGCTGCCTTAGTTGCAAAGTTAAAAGAAAGCGGGGCTTTGGCGTATTCTATTGTTGTGGCGGCAACAGCTTCGGAGCCAGCATCGATGCAGTATATAGCTCCTCTTGCGGCTTGTGCTATCGGCGAGTATTTTATGGATAAAGGGGCAGATGTTTTGATTGTTTATGATGATTTAACTAAGCATGCGTGGGCATATAGACAGATTTCATTGCTTATTAAAAGACCGGCAGGGCGTGAAGCCTATCCGGGCGACATTTTCTATTTGCATTCAAGACTTCTTGAAAGAGCGGTAAAAATGTCTGACAAAAATGGCGGCGGCACAATTACTGCTTTACCAGTAATCGAGACATTAGCAAACGATATGTCCGCATATATCCCTACCAATGTTATTTCTATAACCGATGGGCAGATATATCTTGAAACCGATTTGTTCAACTCAGGGATTCGCCCTGCAATAAACGTTGGTTTGTCAGTTTCCCGCGTTGGCGGAGCGGCTCAGACAAAATCAATGAAACAGCTCTCAGGACCGGTAAGGCTTGAACTTTCTCAATTTAGAGAATTGCAGGCTTTTGCTCAGTTTGGCAGCGATTTAGACGAGGATACTTTGAAGAGGCTTGAAAGAGGGAAAAGATTGACGGAAATTTTGAAACAACCTCAATACAAGCCTTATGACGAGGTATCGGAGATTTTGTCTTTGTTTGCAGTAACGCAGGGTCTGTTTGACGATATTGAGATTGATAAAATTATAGTCGTTGAAACTCAGATGGTGGACTATATTAAAAGCATATCCCCCGAAATCATTGAGAAACTTTCAAGCGGAGCAAAAATAGAAGATTCGTTGAAAAATGAATTGATTAGCAAAATTTCTGAATTCAAAAAGAGAAATAATTATGGCTCAGAATCTACAGGCAATTAAAAAAAGAATTAGAACTTCGCAGAGCATATTCCAAATAGCTAAAGCTATGGAAATGATTGCCGCCTCCAAAATACGCAAGGCAGAAATTGCTGTGGAGGGATACAAACCTTATTCTTCAAAGGTAACCTATATCGTCCAAAAAATACTTGCTGATAAAGACGTATCCGAATACATTCCGGTTGCCGAAGTAAAAAATGGAAAAAAATTAGTGTTTGTTATTTCTCCTGACAAAGGTTTGTGCGGCGGGCTTGTTGTCAATTTGTTGAAGAAGTTAGTTTCGGCAGTTTCTCAGGACGATTATGTTGTAGCGGTTGGAAAAAAGGCAATAGCCAGTGTTGTCAAATATAATTTTAATGTAGTTGCGACCTTTAATATGGGGACGACTTTTCCGAAATATGAGAATATTTTTCCGCTTAAACTGATAACAGAACGTTTGTTTAATTCAAAGGAAGTAACAAAGGTTTCCATAATCTATACAAGTTTCAAGAATGCCCTTATTCAGAATGTGGTCGAAAGAGAAATTCTTCCAATCAAAAGAGACGAGAAATTTGTCAACAATGGGATTGAGTATATTATGGAGCCTTCGAGTCAGCAGATACTTGCAGATATGATTCCTTATTATCTTGAAGTTGAGTTCTACAATGCTTTGATGAATGCTTTTGCTTCGGAACAGGCAGCAAGAATGACAGCCATGAAAAACGCAAAAGATAATGCGGACGAAATATCAGCGTCTTTAACGAATATTTATAATAAGTCCAGACAAGAAAAAATCACAAATGAAATTTTGGATCTTGCTAATGGGCAACAACAGGGAACGTAAAATGGAAAACAACGAAAAATCGCAGTATGGAACAGTAATAAGAGTTCAGGGAGCAGTGGTAGATTTAAGATTTGAGGGCGAGGTGCCTGAAATTTATGAGGCATTGGTTTTGAAGATGCCCGGCGGTTCTGATTTAACTTTGGAAACCATGTTTGAAATGGAAAATTCTGAGGTCAGAACAGTAGCGATGGGTTCTACAGATGGAATGAAGAGGGGAATGAAAGCCGCAAGAACTTTCGCCCCCATCACGGTTCCTGTAGGCGAAGAAACACTTGGTCGTATTTTTAATGTTCTGGGAAAACCGATTGATGCTTTAGGGGAGATAAATTCGTCTATCAAAAGAGAACCTATACACAAAATTGCCCCAGATTTTACGGATCAGAAAACTACACCTGAGATGCTTGAAACAGGCTTGAAGGTTATCGATTTAGTTTCTCCGTTTACGAAAGGCGGGAAGGTCGGAATCTTTGGCGGTGCAGGAGTTGGCAAAACCGTTATAGTAAAAGAGCTGATAAGAAATATTGCTACTGTCCATAAAGGGCATTCAATTTTTGCAGGTGTTGGAGAAAGAACAAGAGAAGGGACAGATTTGTGGATGGAAATGCTTGAGTCGAAGGTTATGGACAAGACTGTTCTTGTCTTTGGACAAATGAACGAGCCTCCCGGAAACAGAATGAGAGTTGCTTTGAGTGCATTGACAATGGCGGAATATTTTCGTGATCAGAAAAAAGAAGATGTTCTTTTATTTATAGACAATATTTTTAGATTTGCTCAGGCAGGCAGCGAGGTTTCAGCTTTGCTTGGCAGAATGCCTTCGGCGGTAGGATACCAGCCGACATTGGCTGCAGATATGGGTGAGTTAGAAGAAAGAATTACCTCTACAAACAATGGTTCTGTTACCTCTGTGCAGGCAGTTTATGTTCCAGCTGACGATTACACAGATCCTGCCCCTGTTGCGATTTTTTCTCACTTAGATTCCACTCTTACTCTCGACAGAGCAATTATGGAACAGGGTTTGTATCCAGCGGTTAACTCTCTTACATCGACTTCAAGATTGTTGGATCCAAATATAGTTGGAGAGGATCATTACAATGTTGCGATGGCTGTAAAGAAAATTCTGCAGAAATATAAGGATTTGCAAGACATCATAGCGATCTTGGGTATGGACGAGCTTTCCGATGAAGATAAATTAACCGTTTCAAGAGCAAGAAAAATCCAGAGATTTTTGACTCAGCCAATGTATGTGGCTGAAACATTTACAGGTCTTGAAGGTAGATATGTTAAAGCGGAAGATTCGATAAGAGGTTTCAAGGGTATTATTGAAGGAAAATATGACGATTTGCCCGAGCAGGCTTTTTATATGGTTGGAACTATAGAAGAGGCTGTTGAAAAAGCTAAGAAGAATAAATAGCTAAAAGGTGGATAAAAATGGCTATGTTTAATTTTGAGATATTATCTCCAGCAGGAGCTTCTTTTAAGGGGCAATCATCAAGTGCAACATTTCCAACTACGTCGGGCTTTATAACAGTTTTACCGGGGCATGCGAATTTGGTTACTCTCTTAAAGAAAGGCGTTATTGTTTTTCAAACCTCAGATGGAGAAAAGAAGGTATCTATCACAGGCGGTTTTCTTGAAATATCGGACTATAAAGTTAATGTCGTTACCGAGTTTGCCATGCCTTCTGATGAAGCCAACAAACAAAAAATAGAAGAGGCTATGCGTGTTGCCAATGAGTTAAAGCAAAATAGAAAAACTTCCGTCGATATTTCTGTGATGGAGGCTCATCTTAAAACAAGGATAGAAATGTTGAAGTCAGGCGGAATGAAGTTCAAAGGCAAAAAATAGAAATGAAACAGAGGAGAATTTGTTATGTCAGGTCATAATAAATGGGCGAGTATAAAGCACAAAAAAGCCGCCACTGATGCTAAAAAAGGCAAAGTTTTCACGAAAATAATTAGAGAAATGGTTATTGCTGTTAAAGAGGGTGGGTCTCAGATAGAAAACAATGCTCGTTTAAGAAAAGCCATAGAAGATGCAAAAGAGGCGAATATGCCTCAGGACAATATAAAGAAAGCAATTCAGCGAGGAAGCGGAGAAATTCCGGGTGCGACTTATGAGGAGTTGAGTTATGAAGGTTATGGTCCAAGCGGTGTTGCCTTAATTGTTGAGGCTACAACTGACAACAAAAACAGAACTGCCTCTGAAATAAGAAAAATTTTCTCAACCTATAGCGGAAATCTTGGCGAAAGCGGGTGCGTCGGCTGGATGTTTGATAAGAAAGGCTACATAACAATAAAAAAATCGGACGCAAAAGAAGATGATTTGATGGATTTAGTAATAGAAGCAGGCAGCGATGATTTTAAGAGTGAGCCTGACAGTGATTTTTATGAGATTATCACTGCCCCCTCAGACATTGAAAAAGTAAAAAAGACCATCAAAGATAAAAATATTCCCATTGCATCTTCCGAAATTTCAATGATCCCCCAGACATTTATCAAGGTAGAAGGCGATAATATAAAAAGTATGTTGAAGTTGATGGATGCTTTAGAAGAACACGACGATGTTAAAAATGTCTACGCAAACTTCGATATATCTCAAGTAGATATGGAAAAGATGGATTTATAAGTTAGATGATAGTTTTAGGTATAGATCCCGGACTTTCTTTAACAGGATGGGGAGTGATTGAAGCAACAAACTGCAACAATATAATCCCACTCAACTACGGCTGTATAACAACCTTTGCCAAACAATCCCTTATCACAAGAATTCAAAAAATCAATGAACAACTGCAGCTAATTATCGACAAATATTCTCCTGATAATGTAGCTGTTGAGGAGCTTTTTTTTCTCAAAGAGTCCAAGAGCGTCGGTGCTGTTGGGCAGGCTCGCGGGGCTATCGTTTTGACAGTGGCATTAAATAAAATCGAAATGTTTGAATATAACCCGCGAACAGTAAAAATTGCCTTGACGGGATATGGTTCGGCGGACAAACATCAAATGCAGAATATGGTTAAGACATTGCTGAGGTTAAAAGAAATACCAAAACCCGACGACGCCGGTGATGCTTTAGCGATTGCAACTTGTCACATAAACACTGCCTTGAGGAAATTTGGGCAGTCAAAATAACAAAAAGGGATCAGAATGATTGATTATCTAAACGGGATATTGGAAAAGAAGACGCAAAATGAAATTATTGTGGATGCCAATGGCATTGGCTACAAAATAGCAGTTCCTAATCTGACATTTTCAAATCTCCCTCCTGCCGGTTCTGAGGTGAAAATATATATTGTCGAGGCTCCTGTTGGAATGTATGGCGGGCTTATAAATTTATATGGCTTTCTCACTTGCGAGGAAAGGGATATGTATCTTTTGATAAAAGAAAATGTTCCGTCTACGGGGGCTAAAAAAGCCATAGAATATGAGGACAAAATTTCAAAATCTTTTGCTCAGTTTAAGACTGCAATTTCAACAAAGAATGTCGATGTTTTAGTTTCTAAGTTTGGTTTCACAAAAAAGACCGCCGACAAACTCATATCTTCCCTCAAAGAAAAAATTATATCCGTTGACATAAAAGACAATGACGACAATGTTTTTACTCAACCAAACGCTATAGTTTTAGATGCCGTGATGGCGTTGAAGTCACTGGGGATAAAAGAAAATCAGGCAAAACTTGCCGTGAGCAAAGCTTTTGAGGACGATGAAAGTATCGCTTTAGAAGGGTTGATAAAAAAATCCTTGAAGTTTATAGGTTGATCGTAAAAAGTAAGGAAAAATTGAATGAATAAAGACAACAGAATTTTAGAAGCTGCAAAAATTATGGAAGAGGAAAAGGTTGAAAATTCTTTAAGACCTCAAACCCTTAATGATTTTGTCGGGCAAAATAAACTCAAAGCAAATCTTAAAGTTTTTATAGAAGCTGCAAAAAAAAGGAAAGAAGCTCTTGACCATTGTTTATTTTATGCGCCTCCCGGTCTTGGAAAAACAACTCTTTCTCATATCATCGCCAAAGAAATGGGTGTCGGTTTGACCATGACATCAGGTCCCGCACTAAACCAAAAAGCTGACTTGGCTACCCTGCTAACAAACCTCAATGAAGGGGACGTTTTTTTTATAGACGAGATTCACAGAATGCCTCATATGATTGAGGAGTATATTTATCCTGCGATGGAAGATTTTAAGCTTGACGTAATTATCGGGCAGGGGCCATCGGCTAAAATTGTAAAGCTCCCGCTTCCTCATTTTACTCTCATCGGTGCTACGACGCGTGCAGGTCTTTTGTCTAGCCCCTTGAGAGATAGGTTTGGAATAATTGGTCATTTGGATTTTTACGATGTGAGCGAGCTTGTCATCATTGTCCGTCGGTCAAGTTCGATAATGAATGTGGTCATAGATGAGGATGCTGTTATGGAAATTGCTTTAAGGTCGAGGGGAACCCCGCGAATTGTCAACAGATTGTTAAAAAGAGTTAGGGATTTTGCAGATATTGACGAGGGAAAGATAACCAAAGCTGTAGCAAAGAAAGCTCTAAACGCTTTGGAAGTTGATGATGCAGGTCTTGATAAAATGGACAGGCTCTTGCTCAATGTTATTGTCGACAAATTTAAGGGCGGTCCTGTTGGCGTTGAAACTCTTGCAATAGCTATTTCAGAGGATGTTGATACTATCACCGATGTTTATGAACCGTATCTCATTCAGTCTGGTTTTATAGCACGGACCCCGAGAGGCAGGGTCGTAACAGAAATGGGATATAAGCATCTTGGCAAAAATTATCCGAAAAAATTTCAGAGTGAGTTGATTCAAGAAAATTAGACACTGAGAGGTTTTTTCCCATTCAGTGTCATTTTTTTTGCCAAAAAAAATTATGAAACAGAGGTTAGATATTTTTCTTGTTGAAAAAGGGCTTGCACCTACTCGTTCAAGGGCACAAGCTTTCATTATTGCTGGGTCGGTCATTGTCAACGGTGAGGTCTGCTATCAATCAAGCGATCTGATTAAGCAAGGCGACATCGTCGAGTTACGTAATCTAAACCCTTATGTTTCGCGGGGCGGCTTAAAACTTCAATCAGTTTTAGATGGGCTAAACATAAAAGTCGATGGTTTTGTTTGTTTGGATATCGGAGCGTCAACGGGCGGGTTTACGGATTGCTTGCTTCAAAGGGGTGCAGCTCGCATTTATTGTATTGATGTTGGGTATGGGCAGCTTCATTACAAGCTCCGTCAAGACAAACGAGTCGTAAGCTTTGAGAATGTAAATTTCAGATATTTCGACACATCGCAATTAAAAGATGAGATAGATTTTGTTGTTATCGATGTTTCTTTTATATCGCTTGATAAAATTTTGAAAGGGGCATATAAAGCCGTCAAAAAAAATGGTTTTGTGCTGGCTATGATAAAGCCGCAGTTTGAGTTGGAAGCAAAGAGTGTCAAAAAAGGTGTTGTTAGGGATGAGGTTTTAAGAAAAAAAGCCATCGATAAAATAAAAACAATCTCGGCTGAGCTTGGTTTTATAATTCTTGCCGAACAAGATTCTGGATTAAAAGGACCGAAAGGAAATTTAGAGCATTTCATATATTTGAAAAAATGAGAGGGTGTTATGTCTGAGTATAATCACAAAACAGTTGAAAAGAAGTGGCAGCAAAAATGGACATCGGCAGAAATTTTTAAGGCAAGCAAAGACGATAAAAAAGAAAAATTTTATTGCTTGGAAATGCTTCCTTATCCCTCAGGTGAACTCCACATAGGGCATGTTAGAAATTACAACATCGGCGATGTTTTAGCCCGCTACCATATTATGAACGGCAAAAATGTTCTTCACACGATGGGTTGGGATGCTTTTGGCCTCCCCGCTGAAAATGCCGCCATCAAAAATAAAATTCACCCCGCAAAGTGGACTAAACAAAACATTGCAATCATGAGGGAGCAATTTAAGAAATTAGGTTTTTCTTACGATTGGAGCAGGGAAATAGCTTCTTGCGATCCTCAATACTATAAATGGAATCAGTGGTTCTTTATAAAAATGTGGGAAAAAGGTTTGGCGTTTAGAAAGAGTGCAAATGTCAATTGGTGTCCAGTTTGTCAAACAGTTTTGGCAAATGAGCAAGTTTCAGAGGGGGTTTGCTGGCGTTGCAAAAACCCTACCGAACACAAAGAACTGGAGCAGTGGTTTGTAAAAATTACAGATTATTCAGACGAATTGCTGTCGTCTCATGAACAATTAAGCAATGGGCATTGGCCAGAACAAGTTTTATCGATGCAAAAAAACTGGATAGGCAAATCTTATGGTGCAGAGGTTGATTTTGAGGTTATAACCAAGAATAAAAAAAGCACTTTGAAAATATTTACGACAAGGCCAGACACTTTGTTTGGTGCAACTTTTATGGTTGTAGCACCCGAGCACAAGATAATTGCCGAGCTGAGGTCTGAAATAGAAAATCTCGACGAGGTTTCTAAGTATGTAGCAGCCAGCGGTGCAAAAACAAACATAGAAAGATCTCAAAGTAAGGATAAAAGCGGTGTGGAGATCAAAGGTATAAAAGCTATCAATCCCGTCAACGGGGCAAAAATTCCGATTTTTGCGGCGGACTATGTTTTGACGGATTATGGCACGGGAGCAATTATGGCTGTGCCTGCTCACGATCAGCGGGACTGGGAATTTGCCCATAAATTCAATGTTTCGATTGTTGAGGTTATCAAAGGTGAAAATTCTTCTGTGGCAAATTCGGCTTATGAGGGGTCGGGCAAGATGATAAATTCAGGACAATTTAACGGCCTGAGTTCAGACGAAGCCCTTGAGAAGGTTATTGAGTGGATTGAAAAGCAGGGTTTTGGCAAAAAAACCATCAATTTTAAGTTCAGGGACTGGCTAATTTCTCGTCAGAGATATTGGGGAACTCCTATCCCGATGATTTTTTGCCCCGAGTGCGGAATTGTCCCCGTTCCCATAGAGCAACTTCCTGTCAAATTGCCTGAGGATATTGAATTTAGCGGCGAGGGTGAGTCTCCATTAAAAACCTGCAAATCTTTCGTCGATGTCAAATGCCCAAAATGCGGAGCGGATGCAAAAAGGGAGACGGACACAATGGACACCTTTGTCGACTCGTCTTGGTATTTTATTAGGTATTGCGACCCTAAAAATGACAAAGAAGCTTTTGATGTTTCCATCACGAACTATTGGATGCCGGTAGATCTATATATCGGTGGAATAGAACATGCCTGCATGCACTTAATATATGCCCGTTTTTGGCATAAATTTTTGAGGGATATGGGTATGATAAATACAGACGAACCTTTTACCAATCTTTTGACGCAGGGGATGGTAACTTTGGGTGGAAATGTGATGTCTAAATCACGCGGCAATGTTGTCAGCCCCGACGATATGGTGGACAAATATGGTGCGGATGCTTTGCGGCTCTTTATTTTGTTTGCGGCACCAGCCCAAAAGCAGCTTGAGTGGTCAAGCGATGGGCTTGAGGGGTGCTGGAGATTTATAAACAGAGTGTGGAGATTGCAGGATATTGTCAACACAAAATCATCCCAGCCGGCAACTCCAAAAGATAAAGAAGATCTCTTGAGAGCGATGCACAAAGCCATAAAAAAAGTGACCATTGATATTGAAAAAAAGCTGCAATTTAATACTGCTATCTCGTCAATAATGGAGCTTGTGAACACTTTGTATGTATACAAATTCCACTCAAATGACGACGGTGTTTCTAAAGAGGTTTATAAAAATCTCATCATTTTGCTCACACCTTTTGCTCCTCATATATGCGAGGAGATTTGGCAAAACTTAGACACTAAAGGTTATGCTTCGCTTGCTCGCTGGAGCGTTTTTGATGAGGCGATGATAAAAGAAAACAATATTGAAATTCCTGTTCAGATAAATGGAAAGCTGAGGGGAACAATCAATATAGAAATAGATGCCGACGAGGCAGCCGTTAAAGAAGCCGTCGATAAAAACGAGAAAGTTAAAAAGCATCTGGAAGGAAAAAACATAGTGAAGTTCATCTATGTAAAAAATAAAATATTAACTTTGGTTATCAAATAGAGGATAAAAAATGAGAAAACTACTGATACTTTTAGCAGCCAGCCTGTTTTTGCAAGGCTGTTTTTTTGCGACACGAGAACCATCCTTACCTGCAGGACGAGTTTTTAAGATTTATGTCCAACCCGTCGGCAACGTTACTATTCAATATGGGCTTGATACGACCTTTATGACAGCCATGACAAACGAAATGCTCCGCGACGGGAGGCTTACTTTTGTAAACACTCCCAAAGAAGCAGACGGGATATTAACAGCATCGATTACGAGATATGTTAGCGAGCCTCTAACCTATAACAATATGCTCGTGGTGGAACAATACAAGCTTGAGATTTTGGTAGATGTTGTGCTTAGGTCTGCTACAAATGGCGAAGTTTTGTGGGGAGATCAGCGAATGATTGCAATGCAAATATACCGTGCCTCCTCGTCTGCGAATAATGCGAGAAATTCTTTGTTTGAAAAGCTTTCAAGAAACATAATTAGAAGGATTGCCAAATGGCTTACCACACCTGAGGGGCTGGAAGTTTTAAGCAATAACATCGACGACAGCGGCAATATCAGCACGGATGAAGAAAATCCGCTGCCCGAAAAGGAGCAAACCAATGCCGCAGATTAAGCCTGAGGCTTTTGTCAAACAAATAAAGTCAACAAAAATGCCCCCTGTGGTTTTGATAGCAGGAGACGAGTTGTATTTTTCAGATATGTGCTTAAAAGCCATCAAGGAATCATTTTGCGACAATTTCAACAGAGATGTTTTTTATGTCAATGATACGGGCTTTTCGATAGATATGGTTTTTAGTGCAATTCAAACTGTCTCTTTTTTAAGCAGTAGCAACCGTGTTGTGATAGTCAAAAATGTTGAAGCGATGACAAATAAGGACGCACAAAGAGTTGAGCAATATATATCAAACCCAATAGATGACGCTCATCTAATCTTGGTGTATTACGAATCCTATAGAGAGATAAAAAAAGAAAATAAGAACATGAAAGAAATGCTTGAGGAGTGCGAAAAGTCTAACAAAGCCATTGCGGTCAATTGTTCTAAAGTTTATGACAGAGATGCGGGGAATTTTATAAGGGCAATTGTTATGGAGGAGGGCAAAAACATAACCGCCGATGCTGTGTCAAGCATAATCAGCGACAATGGCTGCGACCTCTTAAACATATCTAATGAGATCGAAAAACTTGTTTTGTTTGTCGGCAAAGACGGCGAAAATATAACGCAAGACGACATTGAATACATAAGCGGTTGGACAAAAGAGATAAATCCGTTTGCCCTTAGCGAACATATCGAAGCCAAAAATGCTAAAAAAGCCCTCTTTGTCTTGGAAAAACTTCTTTACGATGGGGATACGCAGACACCGATCAGGGTGCTTTCGACAATCTCAAATTCCATCAGGAGAATGTTGTGCGCCAAAAGCCTTTATGAGGAAAAAGGCGAGTTGCCGGAACAGGTTTTACCTTTCAATATGCCCAGTTTTAAGAAAACAATTTTTACCAACAATCTGCATAAGTTTTCTCTCAACTCTCTTAGGGCTGCCATGAAAGAAATTTTGAATACAGACATATCCATAAAAACGACTTCTGCGGATAGTTTTTCGTCTTTTGAGAGGCTTATTTTGGCTATATGCGTCAATTGAGTTCACCACCGAAAAAGTGGTATTATGCCCGCATTGACGGATAACAGAATATAGAATACAGCAAAGGAGCTGAAAGCTTTTTTCCACAAAGTTTTCAGCTATTTTTTTGTAGAGGCAGTTAGTTTCATAAAAAAAATTAGAAAGGAGGATGTAATGGAAACAGAGAATAAGGGAATTATTTATAAGTTTCTAAACGGTATAGAGGTGGCAGGCAACAAAATGTTTGACCCTATATCTATTTTCTTTTTGTTGTGCGTATGCGTGGTTGTTTTGTCAGGAATTTTGGCGTTTTTTGATGTGGCTGCTATTCATCCAAGGGATGGATCTACAGTCAACGTTATTAACCTAATGAGCAAAGCGGAGTTGCAGAGGTATCTAAGCAACATAGTCTCCGCTTTTCAGGGATTTCCGCCGATGGCTTTGGTGCTGGTGGTGATGATAGGTGTAGGGGTAGCAGAAAAAAGCGGGTTGATAGACGCTGCCCTCCACAGAGCAGTTTCAAATGTCCCAAAGCTTATAGTTACCCCAGTCATCGTTTTTATCGGGCTTCTTTCAAACATAGCTGGAGATGCAGGGTTTATAGTTTTGCCCCCTCTCTCGGCACTTGTGTTTTTAAGCGTCGGCCGCCATCCTTTAATAGGGTTATTTGCTTCGTTTGCAGGGGTTGCAGCCGGGTTTGCTGCAAATATCATAATCGGGCTTTCGGATGTCTTGGCTGCCAGCTTTACGATTCCAGCAGCTCAATTGATAGATCCCAGTTTCCAAGCCACTCCAGCTATGAACTATTATTTCATTGCCGCCTCAACTCTTTTGCTGGTGGTTGTCGGAACTTTCATTACAGAAAAAGTCATTGCCCCTCGCTTTAGCAAAGAAGAATTCAGCGGCTTTCATAAAGAAAAAATAACCACAAGTGAACTTGAGGGCAAAGGTCTAAAGTGGGCTGTCATAGTTGTTGTGGTTTATGTGGTTTTGATTGTTGCCTTGTGTTTTGGCTCAAACCCGTTCTTGGGTGATGAAAAAGGTTCAATTTTGGGCATTTCCTCACCTCTTATGAGAGGAACCATACCTATTATTACAGTTCTATTTTTGCTGCCCGGTCTTGTTTACGGGAAAGTCGCAGGCACAATAAAGAAGGATAAAGATGCAGTGAAAATGATGGGAAAATCGATGAGCGAGATGGGACCCTACATAGTTCTTGCTTTTTTTGCATCTCAATTTTTGGCTTTGTTTACATATAGCAATCTGGGGATAGTCATTGCGATAAAAGGATCTGATTTGCTCAGAGCCATAGGTTTTATGGGAGGGGGCTTGCTTGTCAGCTTTATTATTCTGAGTGCTTTCATCAACCTTTTTATCGGTTCAGCGTCTGCAAAATGGGCAATACTTGCCCCTGTTTTTGTTCCGATGTTTATGCTGCTTGGATACGACCCGGCCTTGACACAGATGGCTTACCGCATCGGCGACTCGATTACAAACCCTATCAGCCCGCTATTTCCGTATCTCCCAATAGTTTTGAGCTATGTCGCTATGTATAAAAAAGACAGTGGGATCGGGACCATAATTTCAAATATGTTGCCATACTCGATAGCTTTCTTTTTTGCATGGACAGCACTTTTGCTTGTTTGGTTTTATCTCGGCATACCGCTTGGGACGAGATAAATTTGGTAGTGCTGCAGAAAAATTAAGATAGGAGGGACAATGAATTTAGAGATAAAGTCTTTGGTTGAGTCCGTAAAAGATGATGTGGTGCACTGGAGACGGCATTTTCATCAAAATCCAGAACGTAGTTTTCAAGAATATAAGACAGCCGAATACATAAAAAAGGAGCTTGAAACTCTTCCCAATGTCTGTATAAGCCAATTGACACCGACAAGCGTTCAGGTATTGATAAAGGGGAATGCCCCGGGCAAAAAAATAGCTTTAAGAGCAGACATCGACGCTCTTCCTGTAGAAGAAAACAGCGGGGAGCCGTTTAGTTCGACAAATAAAGGCTCCATGCACGCCTGCGGACACGATTCTCATGCCGCAATACTCATGGGAGCAGTAAAAATTGCCTCCAAGCTGACATCAAAAATAAAAGGGGAGATACTTTTTATATTTCAGCACGCTGAAGAGCTGCCGCCGGGAGGGTCAATTGACCTCATAAATGCAGGTGTTCTTGATAAAGTAGATATGATTTTTGGCATTCATGCAGATCCAACCATCCCAGTGGGGGCATTTTTGACCTCAAAAAGTGTTTACTGTGCCTCAAGCGACATCTTTAGGATAATAATCAAGGGTAGGGGTGCCCACGCTTCGATGCCTCAAAAGGCTATAGACCCAATAGTTGTCGGCTCGCAGTTTGTCAACGCCATGCAAACCATCGTTTCAAGACGAATTGACCCTTTTGTCGCTCCTGTTATAACGATAGCGACTTTTGTTGCTGAGGGGGAATTCAACATAATTCCTGATCAGGCATACCTTGCGGGAACTTTCCGCACCCACCAGAAGGCAGTTCGGGAGGAAATTCCCATCTTGATTGATCAAACGCTCAAGGGGATAACTGAGGCTTTCGGAGCAAAATACGATTTTGAGGTTATAAAGGGAGGGTATCCTGTCGGGGTAAATGACGAGGGGGCATACAATATAGTTGCGGAGGTTTTTAGGGATTATTTGCAGCCTTACCAACTGATTTTGGGCAAAAAACCTATGTATGGGGCAGAAGATTTTTCTCGTTATCAGGAAAAAATACCAGGGTGCTTTATGTTTTACGGGGCAGGCAGCGAGAAATTTGACCAAAGCGTAATGCTTCACAGCTCAAAATTCCGCTTAAACGAAGAAGGTATGCAGGCAGGATTAAGTGTTCATATCGGATTGATATATAAATTGCTGATCGATTAATTAGTTTTGCCGCGGCAAAATTTGGACAACGGGGTAGATTTAGCGAGGGTGGGAGAGAGGATAAATGCAAAATGCTTTGTTCTGATAGTCCACCGAGGTGATGCAGTCTTTGAGCAAACCGTATCCGACCACCCCTTGTACCCCTGTCATTTGCAGGGGGAGTTGCAAGAGTTCGGGCAAAACGCCATATTTTATTGGTTTAGTAATGCCGCCGATTTCGGCAGAAAGGACGATATTAGTCGTGAGCGTGTAGGTATTTGTCTCAAAGTCGCCATACATTGGGTTAAAATCGCTCTCTTTTCCTTCTGATGGAATGTTTGCAACAAAAGATGGATGGATATACGAAAGTTTTGCCCCAGAATCTAAGAACAGTTTCACATCCTGATTGTTGATTTTGGCATTGATAATAGGAACGCTCCCCACAATCTCTAACTTCGCCATCAACCCCTTGTGATTTCCAATACATATTCCTCTTCCATCAAAAAGTTCATGACAAGCAAAAGCACTGTTTGGTCTGTTGCCGTTTAGATAAAAAGTCAAAGCAGGGTCATAGAGAAAATCAAAGATTATTTCGGTGTTTTCTAATATATCTGCCCCTATCAACCCATCAATTTCTGTTCCAACAAACGAGCTTATTTGTTTGAGGGATACACCCAGCAAAGCCTTAGAAGCCTGAAATCGTTGATTAAACAAGCCAATTTCACCAGATTTCGCCAAAGAAAAGGGGCTTCCCGTATCAACTAAATACTTCTGACGGTTATCCCCGCAAATGACGCAGTGCCCATTGCAAAGTTCAACTTCATACATAAAACCGCCCCACCTGTTTACCTTTTGCCGTGTTCTCATATTTTTTTCCTTTTTTCTGCTAACAAACTTGCCATTAACAATAACGGGATGTTGCCTGAATCCCCATATTTATAATTATCAGCCCCTGCCTTTTTGCGATTATCAAACCTTTCTTTGAACTTGTGATACTTATCATATAGGTGTTGCAGGACATCTTTTTTGGTAGCAGGGGTATCAAGAATATCTACCCCAAATTTCATACAAAAGACCCCCTCATATAGAATTTTTGGCTTTCCTCTCCGTTTTATAGCATATTCACTACGATTTATTCCGAAACATTTGCGGTTGATTTGGGCAAAAAACAGTCATTTTTGTGTCTTTTAGGGCATCAAATACCCCCCAAAAAGGGGGAAATAGGGTTTTTGACTTTTACCCTGTTTTCTGTTAGTATCAGCGAACTTATGAATTTTATTACTAAATTAAAAAAAGAGTTTGGTCGCAAAGTAACGGTTATGTATATTCATCATGGGAATATGAAACCATTGAGATTAAGCATATCGTTATTTTTT
>JAITBH010000127.1 GCA_031283745.1 Candidatus Ectomicrobium neotermitis
CATCCAGAAAAATAAGCAAGGCGGGTATGATTTTACTGTTGTCAAAACAAATGAAGATGCCCAACAAAAAGGCGGAGAAAAATGAGAATAAACTTTAGACTTGAATACTGCGTAGACTCAAACAAAAAGCTCTGTTTGGCGTATTTGCACAACAATCAAAAAGGAGAGCTGCCCCTTTCGACATCAGATGGACAGATCTGGTCGGGAAATTTCAATATAAAGCCATCTGACACTTTTGTTTATACCTATATTGTTTATGAAAACGGCTTGGTGATAGACAGGGAATGGGGTGTCTACCCTCACATCATCGATGGAAACGGGTTTTTGGAATACTTGGCTCTTGATACTTGGACGAATATCCCAAAGACTTTGTCTCTATATTCAAATGCCGTCAAAACTTTTTACGGCAGACAGCCTCAAGGAAAGCCCGCCGGCAGAAATTTGTATCCCTGCACCTTAATTTTGCAAGTCGATATACCCAACCTCAAAAGCACTCAAAAGCTTCTTTTATGCGGAAATTGGCGTAACTGGGATATTGCCCAAGCCCGCCCTTTAAACCAAAAAACTCCAAATCGTTGGGAAATTTCGATAAATGTGAAATATTTGACCTTCCCCTTCGAATTTAAGTTCGTCATCTATGACAAATCAGACAATTCCTACACTTGGCAGGAAAACGGCAACTATGTTCTCCCGCACATTGAGGGGCTTGGGGAATCCTCGATTGCCGTCCTTAGCGGTTTGCAGCCGGATTTCCCTCTTACCCCTGTTAAAGCGGCGGGCGTTATTTTGCCGCTGTTTTCTCTAAAAACCCACAAAAGTTTTGGCTGCGGAGATTTCGGCGATATAAAACTCCTATCTGACTTTTGCTCAAAATGCGGAATAAGGCTTATACAAATCCTTCCCATCAACGATACCTCAAGCGGGGGAACTTGGTTAGACGCTTCTCCCTATTCAGCAATTTCCGTTTCAGCCCTTCATCCGATCTATTTAGACTTAAACCAAATGCCTATAGCCAAAGACGAGCAATATCTAAAGCAAAGAGAGGAAATAAACGCTGCACCGGATTTTGACTATGAAAAAGTTGCGGCCGCAAAACGCGAATGGGCAAAAAAATCCTTTGAAATAAACTCCGCCGAGGTTTTAACCTCACATGAGTTCAGGACATTCTTTTATGACAATTTGTCTTGGCTTATGCCTTATGCGGCTTTTTGTTATCTAAGGGATATCAACGGCACGCCCGATTTCAACTCTTTTGGGCAGTATTCAAAGTTTTGCAAATCAGATATTGAGGCGCTTTGCACCCCCGCCTCCCCTGCCTATAAAGAAATTTCCTTCTATTTCTATGTTCAGTTTTTCCTCCACAAACAGTTGTTAGAAAGTTCCCAATATGCGTCATCAAACGGCATAGCGATAAAAGGAGATATTGCTATCGGAGTTTCAAAATACAGTGCTGATGTTTGGGAACACCCCGGATATTTCAACACTGATGTTTCAGCGGGCGCACCGCCCGACATTTTCTCCCTTGACGGGCAGAACTGGGGTTTCCCCACTTATAATTGGGAACAAATTGCCAAAGACCGATACACTTGGTGGAAAACCCGGCTTAAAACGATGGCTCAGTATTTCGGTGCTTACCGTATCGACCATATTTTGGGCTTTTTTAGAATTTGGCAAATACCAAACGAAAGTATCGGGGGGCTGTTGGGGCAGTTTTCCCCGGCACTTGCTTTAAGCAAAAAGGACATAGAGAGCTTTGGCTTAGAGTTTAAGGAAGAGTTTGTTAAGCCCTACATTAACGACAAGATTGTTGATATGCAGTTTGGGGAGTTTGCCGACATAGCTAAAGAGAATTTTTTGATTAAGCGGGACGATGGGCTTTATGATGTCAGGCTTGACTTTGATACTCAAAGAAAGGTTTCAAACTTTTTTGCAGACAAAACTGACCCGCAAAGCGAAAAAATTAAAAAGGGATTGCTTTATTTGCTCACGCTCGTCTTGTTTGTCAAAGATTTCAAAGACAAAAATCTCTATCACCCCCGCATTCTTTTTGATGCAAACGACTATTTCAAAGCCTTAGACTATGATAAGCAAATAGCCTATAGGAGACTTTACAACTACTTTTTTTATGAGCGAAACGATGATTTTTGGAAAAAGGAAGCACTTAAAAAGCTCCCAACTTTAATCTGTTCATCTCCGATGTTAGTTTGTGCTGAGGATTTGGGTATGATTCCGCAGTGCGTTGGGGAGGTTCTAAAAGAGCTGCAAATTTTGAGCCTTGAAATTGAACGTTATCCAAAGAAGGAAAATGAGGTTTTTGCAAATGTTGACAACTACCCCTACCTATCCGTCTGTTCGGTTTCTACTCCCGACACTTCTACCCTGCGTGAGTTTCTTGAGGAGGACTTTGAGAAGGCTGAACGTTATTATCAAAATGTTCTCAATATAACTGATACCCCGCCCCACAGCGCCTCGCCTAAAATTTGTGAGCAGATTTTGGCAAGAAACTTAAACAGCCCCTCAATGATATGTGCATTTTTGTTGCAGGATTGGCTCTCAATTGATGGGTCTTTGCGTCAGCAAGATATAGCCTCAGAGCGGATCAATGTTCCGGGCCATCCTGAAAAGAGCTGGCGATATAGAATGCCGATAACCGCAGAGCAGCTTTTAGAGGAGAAAAATTTTATAAATGCAGTTAAAGATTTGATAGAAGCGTCGGGCAGGTATACGCCTTTTGTAAAGGCTAAGGACTTATAAATAATAAACTTGGAGGCTAATGATGAATGATTTCGTGTTTTATTGTCCCACAAAGATAATTTTCGGCAAGGGCGGCGAGGACAAAATAGGTGAATACATAAAACCTTTTTCCTCAAATGTCCTATTTCACTATGGAGGAGGCAGCATCAAAAAAAGCGGGCTTTACGATAAAGTTACCGCCTCGCTAAAAAATGCAGGCATAAAGTTTACAGAGCTTGGCGGTGTGCAGCCTAACCCTCTGCTTTCTGTAGTCAACAAAGGCATAAAGATAGTCAAGGATCAAAAGATAGATTTCATTTTGGCTGTTGGCGGGGGCAGTGTTATAGACAGTGCAAAAGCAATCGCCGCCGGGGTTAAATATGATGGAGATGTTTGGGATTTCTTTATAAACAAGGCTACGGTCAAAGCCGCCCTACCAGTTGCAACCATTCTCACAATTCCAGCAGCGGGCAGCGAAAGCAGCGGCAATTCCGTGATAACTAACGATGAAAACCTTTTTAAGTTCGGTATTTCTAATGATAAACTAAGACCGGTTTTTAGTATCTTAAACCCCGAATTTTGCTTTTCTTTGCCGCCAATTCAGCGGGCAAACGGCATCTGCGATATGATGGCTCATGTTTTTGAAAGGTATTTCACGAATGTTAATCACACCGAGACGGGCGATAAACTTTGCGAAGGTTTGCTTAAAGCGATCATCAATAGCGGGCCGAAAGTCTTAAAAAATGAGAGAGATTATGACGCTTGGGCAGAAATAATGTGGGCAGGGGCTTTAGCGCACAATGGTTTGCTTGGCAGAGGAAGGCAGGAGGATTGGGGAAGTCATGGGCTTGAACATCCTTTGAGTGCAGTTTACGGGATAGCCCACGGTTCGGGTCTTGCTATAATGTTTCCCGCTTGGATGAAATATGTTTATAAAAACAATCTGGGCTTTTTTGTGCAGTTTGCGGTAAATGTTTGGGGCGTAAACGACAATCTGAGAGATTTTGAGGCAGTGGCTTTAGAGGGGATAGAAAAAACGGCAGAGTTTTTTAAGAGTTTGGGATTGCCCTCAAAACTTACCGAGATCGGGGCAAAAGAGTCAGATTTTGAGGATTTAGCCGCAAAAGCTCTTGGCCGCGGCCCGTTTGGGGCATTTAAGAGGATAGATAAAGTAGAATACGCAGTAGAGATTTACAAAATAGCTTACAAATAGGAGTGAGGGCTTATGTTCAAAACTTTTAATGATGACATCAAAACGATTTTTCAAAAAGATCCAGCTGTTCGGTCTGTTTTGGAAATCATTTTCTGTTATCCCGGCTTTCACGCTGTGCTTTTGTATAGGTTTGCACATAGGCTTTGGAAGTCACACTTCTATTTTTTAGCAAGGTTTACATCGCATGTCAGCAGGTTTTTGACAGGAATAGAAATTCACCCCGCCGCCCAGTTAGGCAAGAGGCTTTTTATCGATCACGGTATGGGGGTTGTTATAGGGGAAACTGCGATAGTTGGGGATGATGTTCTGATTTACAAAGGCGTTTTGCTCGGAGGGAGTTCTCTTGAAAAGAAAAAGAGACATCCGACAGTGGGAAACAATGTCGTTTTAGGCTCAAATGCTATTGTTTTGGGTGCGATAACGATAGGCGACAATGCCCGCATTGCTGCGGCATCTGTTGTTACAAAGGATATTCCCGCAAACGCTACCGCTATAGGGGTGCCGGCTAGGATTAGTTTTGGTCGAGAAGACCAAGAAGGGCTGAAACCGGCATCCCGCCTTGAACATTCAAACCTGCCCGACCCATTTTCAGACACAATCAAATACTTTTATGAGGAATACAAGAAGTTAGAGGAAAAGTTAGACCAAGCCATAGAATCGATCGAAAAAAAGAAGTAACGGCAGTGGTTAGTGATTAGTGGTTAGTGGTTAGTGTAAACGGCAGTGGTTAGTAGTTAGTGGTTAGTGGTTAGTGAACTGCCACGGCAAACAGCAAACGGCAGTGGTTAGTAGTTAGTAGTTAGTGTAAACGGCAGTGGTTAGTAGTTAGTGGTTAGTGAAAGACAACGGCAAACGGCAGTGAACGGCAGGGAACTGCCACGACCACGACACGATAAGGACAGGCTTCAACGATCGATGTAGGGGCAGGTTTCAAACCCTCCCGCAAAGATAAAACCCCCTGCTACTGAAAGCAGGGGGTTTTTCTTTTAGTTGTAGTTGCCGTTCAGTCGTTGCCGTGTCGTGGTCGTTCCCTTTCTTTCCCTTTCGTTCCCTAACCCCTTTTGTTCCCTGTCTTTCCGGGTGGAACGCCCGCAAAGCCGTTAAAGTCGTTGACTAATCACTAACCACTAACCACTAATCACTCAGGTGGAACGCCTGCAAATCCGTTCCGGGTGGAACGCCCGCAAAGCACGGCACTTGGGTGACCAATGTAGGGGAGGGTTTCAAACCCTCCCGCCCGCCGTCCCTTCCTTTCGGCGGGTTAAAAATACTGTTAACAGCAGGGGTTAGGGAACGACCAAACGACAGTGGAAAGTGGTTAGTGATTAGTGAACTGCCAAGACTAACTACAACAACGGCAGGGTTAGAGATTAGGCAAAGGCAAGACAGATTGGGAGGCAATAGAGATGAAAGATTTTCAGTATGAAGTGCAAGGTTATCAAGAGGACTGCATTAAAAACATTGTGAGTATTTTTGATCAGATTAAAACAGGGCAAGGGCAAAAGTTTTCTGACATCATTGCGAAGCACACCTCAGACAACAAATATCCCGACAAAATTTCTGCAAGCAAAAACATCGACATTATGATGGAGACTGGGTCGGGCAAAACTTTTGTCTACATCAAAACTATTTTTGAGTTAAACAAAAAATTCAACTACAGAAAATTCATATTGTTAGTTCCTTCAATCGCCATAAGAGAAGGGGCGTTTGCGGCTTTTGGAGACACAAAAAATTATTTCAAGTCCTATTATGCAAACGCCAAAGACAAAGAAATCGCCGTCTACCTTTATGAAGCGGGAAAAAAAGAAGTCGTAGAAAGCTATCTCAACGATGAAAATCAGTTGTCTTGCCTTATAATGACACCCGCCGCCTTTAATCAAAAAGACAATAATCTAAACAAACCGCTGCAAAAAGATTTTTTTCGCCCTGCGAAAAGTTATTTAGAGCTGTTAAAATTTCTAAACCCTATAGTGATAATAGACGAACCGCACCGCCTTGACGGCGAGGCGTTCAAAAAATATTTCAAGGGGTTTAACAATTATTATTTGCGTTTCGGTGCCACATTCCCGCAAGGCGATGGAGAATTTTCAAACGCCGCTTTTATGCTTACAAGCATAGCCGCTTTTAGAGAAAACCTCGTCAAACAAATTACTGTGTGGACGCAGGACATAACCCCGGCAGGGCAGACCATAAACGCAATCAAGGGTGGCAGAAATAATAGACAAGTAGAGGTTAATAATTTTGCAAACGGCAAGCCTATAGGAACAACTTTCTTGACCGTCGGCAATACTTTTAATGGAAAAGAAATAACAAAGATAAACGCCGACAGTATTATTTTGGCGGATGGGTCTAAAGTAACGGTGGATAGAAATTATAGTATATCGGACGAGTCTTTAAGGATAATGATTAGGAACACTATACAAATACATTTTGAAAAAGAAGCCGATCTGTTTAAGGAAGGGATAAAGGCACTGTCGCTGTTTTTCATAGGAAATATCAGCCAATACAGAGACGAATATAATCCAATAATCAAAAAGATCTTTGAAGATGAATATAAAAAGGTGCGAGCAAAAAAGATACAGAAGATAGAAAAGGCAAAGGAATATGCGGGCTATTTAGAATATCTCAGAAAGGATTTTGATGCCGACGGAAAACTTCAAGTAAACAAAGGTTATTTTTCAGGCGATAAAGGCAATAAAGACGAACAAATAAAACAAGGTGTTGATGAAATTTTAAGGGATAAAAGAAAATTGTTGTCTTTTGAAAGCCCCTCAAGGTTTATATTTTCTGTTTGGGCTTTGCAGGAGGGCTGGGATAATCCTAATGTTTTTACGATTTGCAAACTTTCAAACTTCGGCTCTGAAATTTCAAAGCTTCAACAAATAGGGCGGGGGCTGCGCATATGCGTAAATCAAAACTTGCAAAGGCAAAACATAGCCGCCTTTAACGACAATCAAGAAGAGTTTCACAAGGTAAACAATTTAGACATTGTAGTGTCATCGCAAGAGGTGGGTTTTGTGGAAGCAATACAAAATGAAATTCTCAGAAACTCTTATCTGTTAAACGATGTTTTTAAAAAGTCCGATCTGATATTCACTATTAAAGAAAAGACTAAGTTTGACCCTAAGACGGTTTATTCCATATTTAAGTTTATGGATGATAAAGATCTGATTTTTAGATATGCCGCTGGCGGGGATGAAGTTTTTTCAAAATCGCCGTCTTATGCAAACGATATGCAAAAGTTTATGAATGCTCCTGCGGCTGCCCACCCTCTTAAAATCAAACATCTAAAAGCGATAGAAAATATCTTTTCAAGCGACATTAAAAAACACGTTAAAGGCTCAAATCTAAATCCAAAGCCAAAGGATGATCTCCGCATAAAAGATAAGCATTACAAGAAGTTCAAGGAATTATGGGAGACAATCAATCAAAACTCTATTTATTTTATAGACAACATAGAGCCTGAAAACGAAAGCAACCTGATAAATGAAATATCTAAACAAATAAACAGCTTAGAGATACAACAAACATTTGTTAGAACAAAAAAAACAGTCATAGAAACCGCCCGCCTTGAAAACGGGAGCTTCACAACTCAAGGGATAGAGCCAACCCAGCTTCAATGCAAAATCGATTATTTGGAGTTTGTAAAAACGCTCGCCTCAAAAACCAAAACTCCGCTGTCTTTTATCGTAAAAATTATAAACGCCCTTTCAAAAGACTTCAAAAATGAGGCTCTAAAAAACGATACCGCACAAGCTCAAAACGAAATAGTTGAAATTATTAAAAGACATTTGTTCTGTAGCATCAAAGCCAATATCGATTATTGCGGCATAGACGGCAATATTTTTCATAAAGGAATTATGTATGACAAAGAAACTGGAGTCTTCAAAAAAGCAATTTCAAAAGGTGCTTTGGGAAAATATCAGAAACATTTGCCCGATAATTTTAATCTAAAAGACGAATGGATTTTTGAAGATTTTTATGAATACGACAGCGAATTTGAAGAGGCTATTATTCTAAACGATGAGAAGATAGACAGCATAAAAATTTTCGGCAAAATGCCCAAACTTGAAATAGATACCCCTTTGGGAAAATATAATCCCGACTTCTGTTATGCAATAGAAAGTAAAAATGGCTCTAAAATAATTTTGATAGTGGAAAGCAAAGGCTACGATACGCAGCAAGCAATACCCCAAGAAGAACAAAACAAAATTGATTTTGCCAAAAAATTTTTCAGTAAAGTAAACGCCAGATTTAGCGATAAAAAGATAAAAATAATTTATAAGAAACGTATAAATACGACGCAGCTGGCGGATTTGATTGCAGAAGCGACAAATTGACAGACTGTCGGGGCGGCTGAAAAATTAAATAGAAAAGGGCGGTAAACTAAAATGAACAAAAAAGAGCTGTTTAAGAATGCAGGTTTAAAAATTGCCCCCCCCCCCACCTTGCAGATAAAAATGATCTTCTCTGTCTCATCAAGAAAAAATACCCATCAATTATTAAAGACAATGAAATAAAACTTGACGAGCTAAAAACGGCTTTGGATTTGCCCGTCGACGATAAAGTAAACGGCTACGGATTAAATTTTATAGGTCGAAATGTTGCTAAAGCTAAACATGCAAAACAAACGGATAAATGCTTAAAAATCAATAAACAGTTATCAAAAGATTTCAATGAAACAGGAAACATTGTCTTAAAAGGCGACAACTTAGACTGCTTGAAAATATTGAAAAATTATTATTCGGGAAAAATTAAGATGATTTATATTGACCCGCCTTATAACACCAACAGCGAACAATTTATTTATCCCGACAAGTTCGACAAAGAAGAAGCGGAAGTTTTGGGGCTTGCGAATTTATCAGACAACGATATGGAACGATTAGAATTTAGTTTTACAAATCCCAAAAGCCA
>JAITBH010000148.1 GCA_031283745.1 Candidatus Ectomicrobium neotermitis
ACGCAAGCATAAAGATGACTGAACAAATCTACTACCACCTCACCAAACAAGAAAAGACAAACACCCTCAACAAACTTACCTATAGCCGGGCAATAAACAAACACATCCAAAACACCGCCGAAAAGGTCTAACGGTTTGCGATTATTTTGCTAACGAGTTGCGTAATTTCACCAACTTTTCTATACCATCATATACCTTCAAAAAAGCTCATTTTCTCGACGACAGGCATAAAAAAAACCCGCTTCATATATCAAAAGCGGGGTTATATATAGAACGCCCCCAACGAGATTTGAACTCGTGTCGCATGATTGAAAATCATGTGTCCTGGACCCCTAGACGATGGGGGCATAGTCCATTACATAATAAAAATGAGCCCGGTGCGGCTCGAACGCACGACAACCTCATTAAAAGTGAGGTGCTCTACCAACTGAGCTACGGGCCCATTTCTCTATTTGAAAACGGTTGTTTTTGGGAAAACACCAAGTTCAAGCTTTATTAAGAGTTCAAAGAATACCATCAATTCCTATATATGATCTATGAAATGCAACGAGGGCAATTATAGCAGATGAGACCCCCCTTTGCAACGAGAGTTACTGCCTACTTTGCGATGTCTTGGGCACGGGTTTCACGAATAACGGTTATTTTGATTTGACCGGGATATTCAAGCTCCTGCTCGACTTTTTTGGCGACATCGTGGGCTAAAACCTGCATCTGCTTGTCGTCAATATTCTCGGGTTCGACCAAAATTCGGACTTCCCTGCCTGCTTGAATGGCATAAGCCATCGACACCCCGTTGAAATTAGCTGCTACCTTCTCAAGTTTTTCAAGCCGTTTTATGTAATGCTCGACAGATTCTCTTCTTGCTCCCGGACGAGCGGCGGAAATTGCGTCGGCGGCGGCTATTACAAAGGCTTCGGGGCTTTCAGGAACAGCAAAACCCTCATGGTGTGCCAAAATTGCATTGATCATTTTCGGCGATTCCCCGTATTTTTTGGCCAAATCGGCTGAAATTTGGTGGTGCGTCCCCTCTACCTCATGATCCACTGCCTTACCTATATCATGCAGCAGACCTGCCTTTTTGCAAAACATTATGTCTAAACCTAACTCCCCAGCGATTGCTCCCGATAGCCAAGAGACTTCCAAAGTGTGCTGGAGCTGGTTTTGACCATATGACGTTCTATATTTAAGTTTGCCCAGTAGCTTTATTATCTCGGAGTTTAGGGAAATTACCCCTGCATCTATTGCTGCCTGATCCCCCACTTCTTTGATATGCACTTCCATCTCTTTTTTGACCTTATTGACAACCTCTTCGATCCTTGCGGGGTGAATTCTCCCATCTGAAATGAGTCTTTCAAGTGCTATTTTGGCAATTTCGCGTCTAACCCCGTCGAAAGCTGATACTGTGATGGCATCGGGAGTGTCGTCAACAATTAAATCTACCCCTGTAGCCTGCTCAAAAGCCCTGATATTTCTCCCCTCACGACCGATAATTCTGCCTTTGATGTCGTCATTTTGAATCTGAACGGTAGAGGTGGTGATGTCTGCGGTGTGGTCTGCGGCTATCTTTTGTATCGCAACCGAAAGTATCTCTTTGGATTTCTTTTCAGCTACGTCCCGAGTGTCTTGCTCTATCTTTTGGAGAATGATAACTGCATCTCTTTTGGCCTCATTTTCCATAGAGGAAAGGAGAATGTGTTTGGCTTCTTCGCGGGTCAAGGTCGAAATTTTTTCAAGCTTTTTTCTTTGCTTTTCTTTGAGTTCATCAATTTCAGCTGTTTTAGTGGTAATTGCATGCTCTTTAGCTCCCAATTCTTTGTCCCTTTGAGCGTAAATTCTCTCTCTCCTTTCGATAGTGTCTATACGTCTCTCAAGGCTTTCTTCACGTTGGCTTATTCTGTTTTCTTGGGTTAATACAGCGTGTTTTCTTTCCCGAACTTCCCTCTCAAACTCTTTTCTTTCCTTATCAACAATCACTTTTGCATCTAACATAGCCTCTTTTGATTTAGTTTCAGCCACAAGACTTGCCTCTTTGATGATTTTTTCAGCTATTTGCTCTGCGGATTTGGCATTTATCTTGGCATAAACTACACGCAACAAATACCCGCCTATCAGTGCTACCACAGCAGTTACACAGATGCTCAATATAAACATATTCATATCTCATGCTCCTTTTTTCTAACTATCGCTTCATAGTTTCAGTATTCGTGTTTGGCTGACAATCCCTCCAACTGCTTCATCGCAAGCGTCAACTAAAATTTCTTTTATTATTTGAAAGTCATAAGCCAGGCCGATGACCCTGCTTTTGTTCATTCCTTTAAGCCTTCTGTCAAAAAAACCTTTGCCGTATCCTATTCTAAATCCCCTCTCGTCAAAAACTATGCCCGGTATGATGGTTAAATCAATCTCAGCTTTAGATATTTTGAGTGCCGTTTTGGGGTTTGGCTGGCATATACCTAAAACTGTTTCGTCGGCATCTCCTATTGTTGAGATTTCAAAAGCTTCCATTTCAGCTTTATCGATATTGGTAACCGCTGGAACGCACACCCTTTTGCCCGCACTGAGTGCCGATTTTATCAAATCGACTGTGCTCACCTCGTTTCTGTATGAAATGTAAATCATCACCGTTTTTGCATCTTGATAAACCTGTAAAGATTGAACCCTCTTAGAAATTTCAGCACTGCTTTGGGCTACATAAACCTCGTCGAGGCCGTTTCGGAGGCTAATGAACTTTTTTCTCAGCTCTTTTTTGTTTAAGCAGTGCCAATTTTTCACGAATTCTTCCTTCATAACCTTCTTTTGAGGGCTTATAAAACTCATCGTAGGCAGCTCCGTATTCCTGATCTATATAGTGTCCGTCGAAATCGTGGGGGTATAAATACCCTTTTCCATGACCTAATTGTTGAGAATCGAGATTTGCATCCTTTAGATGGATAGGCACCTCTCGAACTTCCCCGTTTTTGATGGCACCCAAAGCCGCTTCGACGGCAAGGTAGGCGGAATTTGATTTCGGGGCAGATGCCACATAAATTGCTGCTTGAGCCAAAATTATACGAGCCTCAGGCATACCGATAAATTCCACCGCGTGCAGGGCTGATACCGCAAACATCAATGCACGGGGGTCTGCCATTCCAACATCTTCGCTGGCGCAAATTATTATCCGTCGGGCTATAAAACGAGGATCTTCCCCTGCCGAAAGCATTTTCGACATCCAATAAACTGCGGAATCCGGGCTTGTTCCCCTCATCGACTTAATAAAAGCGGAAATGTGATCATAATGCCCATCGCCTTTGCGGTCATAGAGAACTGCCCTCTTCTGCATAGATTCCTCTGCGACAGTTAAATCGAAAGTTCTTGTTCCATCGGCATTGGTTTTGGTTGAAAGAGTGCCTATTTCAAGAGCATTCAAAAGTTTGCGGGCATCTCCGTTTGCATTCAAGATTAAGTGGTGCTTTGCTTCGTCGGATATGTCGACTTTATAAACCCCCAAACCGTTTTCGGAGTCCTTTAAGGCTAAATCTAAAATTTTCAAAAGAGCGGAGTGTGAAAGGGGCTGAAACTCAAACACCAAACTTCTCGAGATGATGGCTGCGTTTACATAGAAAAATGGGTTTTCGGTGGTTATGCCGATCAGGGTTATGGTGCCTCTTTCAACATCTGGCAAGAGTGCATCCTGCTGTGAACGATTGAAATGATGAATTTCGTCAAGCATCAAAATGGTTTTCTTACCTGAGAGCTGGCTACGGGATTTTGCTGCCTCCAAAATTTTTCGAATATCTGCTATCCCTATCGTTACAGCGTTTGCTTCCTCAAAAAAGGCTTTTGTTTTGGAGGCGATAATTCTGGCAAGTGCACTTTTGCCCGTGCCGGGAGGGCCGAAAAATATCACAGAACCTAAGTTGTCCGCCTCAATAGAACGTTTCAAAAGCTTGTCATTGCCGATGATGTTTTCTTGCCCCATGAAGTCTTCAAAAGATTTCGGAGCCATTCTTGCAGCCAAAGGCTTGTTTTTTTGACTTGCAGCCTGTTCAAAAAAGCTTGTCTGACCCATAAAAACCTCCTTTTTTTTCAAAAATCCAAAAAAAACCCGCAATGCCGTGTGTTGTAAGTGATTTAAGCCCTGTTTTTTAAGTGAGAGGCAACGGTATAAACCCAAGGGTAAATACATCGGTTGCGGATTCTCTAAATTGGACTTGTAGGAATAAATGCACTTACAACATCACCAACACTGCAGGTAAACATGAAAAATTTTAAGATATTTTATTTCGCCAAATCGACATTTTCCAACTGTTTGATGAGAACGTTTAGCTTTTTTTCATTTACGTTTGAAATATTTTCTTGCAAATTTTTAAGTTTTGTGAAGTTTTCAGCTATCTTGATCGCGGTCAAGATACATATCTTCTGAGTGTCGGCCGTTTTTGGATTGTCTTGTTTTACTCCAGTCCATACTTCATTTACATAATCAACAATGCCCGAAAAAGTAAGTTGATAACTTTCGTCAATCCCGCTCAAATTTATATCCATGCCCATGATTTTCCAAGCTGTCTGGTTGCTATCAAAATTTTTTATATCAATAAGTCCCATTTTTATGCTCCACATATGAAAAGTTAGTTAATCATTCGAAGAGTCTATCTTTTTAAGCAATCGCTCTATTTTGACTATCGTATTTTCAACTTTTTTCTTCAAAACCTCGTAAGAATTAACAATTTTCCTGTTTTTTTCGCTTTCTTGCCTCAGAAAACTTAACTCAAGCGACAGTTTTGTGTTCTCTTCCTTCAATTTCTTCAGATTTTTGAGCGATTCTTGCTGTTTTTTGCCAAGTTCGTCTATCAAACCGCCTACATTTTTCATGGGGCAATTATAGGATTTGACTGCCTGACTGTCAAGCTGACATAAATCCCGTTTTTATATATGAATTTGCCCAAATTTGCCCCTTTTTGTTGTGGATAACCTTGTAATAATATATGTAAAGTATACTTTGATTTTGGCAGTAGAAAAACATAAAATCCCCTCACTATGGCAAATATAAACAAAAAAGTAATTTTTACAGGAGCCGACGGTTTGATAGGGAAGGAAGCAATAGCCCCCCTAAAATCCGTCGGTTTTGATATTTATGCCCTGAGCAGGACAAAAACAGGCACCGATGGCGGGGTTTGTTGGATAAAATGC
>JAITBH010000149.1 GCA_031283745.1 Candidatus Ectomicrobium neotermitis
GAGGGATTAGTTGCAACTGGTTTTATGGATTCAGGCGGATTTTTGCAGACAGAGTGCGGGGTGATAGATAAAGAGGGGAAATATATAGACAACTCGGGGATGTTCGGTATTCCTGTCCCCGACCCGCTACCTTTTCCTGACAACATTGAAACGATTGATAAAGAGGTTATTTGGGGCGGCAGAATATTCCTGCACTACGGTCATTTTTTGTTGCAAAGCACCACGAGACTTTATCAATACATAAAGAACAAAGAGAAAAATCCTTATATCGTTTTTACTATAGGAAGCGGAGAAAAACTGCCGAAATTTGCCGTTGATTTTTTTGATTTATTGGAAATCCCTAAAGATAGAATTATCTTGATCGACAAATGGACGAGGTTTAAGAAAATAATATGTCCTTCTCTATCAAGCATTACGAGGTATCAAGCATCGGCTAAGCTTTCAAGCGAAAATTTTTGGGATTGGACTGACGATTTTGTTTTGCCCTTCAGGGCGGCGGCTAAAAAAGTTGAACCGTCAAAACACAAAAAAGTTTATTTCACAAGGAGATATTGGACAGGAATTGCACAGTGTCTGGGTGAGAGTGATGTAGAGAAAGTGTTTATAAAAAACGGATTTAAGTCTTTTGCACCTGAAAAACTGTCATTAAGAGAACAAATTGCACTTATTAAAGGGGCTGATGTGATTGCTGGGATCAATGGTTCACCTTTTCATACTGCCTTGTTTGCCGACAAGCCAAATCTCAAGCTGATAATGCTAAACAGGAATGAGGAGTTTGATTATCAGTATATTGTCAACGAGATCATAAAAGCTGATTGGTATGTTGTGAAGGCTTATGCCAGCCCTTTTGAGGTGTCCGAGTCTTTGGGTCCCTTTATAATAGGTATGACGCAGTATTTGAAAAATTTCTGCAGGGATCACAAGTTCAAAAATTTTGATATTGAGTTGAATACCGCCAAGTATCTCAAGGATTTTTGCTATCTATATGTAAAGGTATACAGCGAGGAGTATAGTTTGAGGACTTTAGAATGCACGGGCAAAGGGCAGGTTAATGCAAGAGATCTTATTGCTGTTATTGAAACGGCAAATTATTCTTTATTAAAGCGAGCCGTGTATTATGCACTATACCATCTGACTTTTGGGGCATTGAAAGTTAAATATAGAAACAGGCATAGAGCATTAGAAATGTTTGCTGATTACAAAAAGACAGCAAGCGGGGCGTTTGGGAGGATACAATGATAAATGTTTTTCAGCCGCAATTAGGTGCAGAGGAAGTGGAAGCGGTAAAAAAAGTTTTTGCTTCAAACTGGATTGGCAAAGGGAAACTGTGTACTCAATTTGAGGAAAGCTTTGCAGACTATATAAAGGCATCAAAGGCAAATGTGCGGTCTACAAATTGTTGTTCTGAGGGTCTGTTTTCATCGATGAAACTGTTTGATATCAAGCCAGAAGATGAGGTCATAATGCCTACTATCAGTTTTGTTGGAGCAGCCAATGCCGTCTGTGCCAATGGGTCCAAACTTGTTTTGTGCGATGTTGATAGAAGGACATTAAATGCGAGGGCTGAGGATATAGCCGCAAAAATAACCCATAAAACCAAAGCGATTATGATTATTCATTATGGCGGGGTTCCTGCCGAGATGGACGAGATAATAGATTTAGCCAAACAACATAATCTGTATTTGTTTGAAGATAGTGCTTGTTCGGTGTCGTCGGTATATAAAGGGAAGGCATGCGGGGCGATGGGTGATATGGGAATGTGGTCTTTTGACGCTATGAAAATTTTGGTCTGCGGAGATGGGGCAATGTTATATTTCAAGTCCCCGGAGTTTGCTAAAAAGGCTGAAAAGTTGATGTATTTTGGCTTAGAGAGCAAAAGCGGGTTTTCAAATTCCGTCGACGCAAAATGGTGGGAATACGACCTGTCCTGTTTTGGTCATAGAGCGATAATAAATGATGTCACAGCGGCAATAGCTCTTGAACAGTTAAAGAAACTCCCCGCTTTTATTGCTAAAAGGAAGGAAATTCACGATAAATACACACAAGAGTTAAAAAATGCCGCTTGGCTTGACTTGCCGATAGACATTCCGTCTTATGCCCAATCTTCTTATTATTTCTACCACATACAACTTAAAAACGGTAACAGGGACGAGTTGGCAAAATTCTTACGCGACAACGATATTTACACCACCTTTAGATATTACCCGCTGCACTGGGTAAAGTATTATGGGGTAAACGATGTCTTAGAAAACGCAGAATATGCCGCAAATAACACTTTGTGCATCCCCATTCACCAGTCATTAAGCGACAATGATATTGATTTAGTGGTTTCAAAAATCAAAGAGTTCGGATTAAATAAACACTTGTAAGCCAAAAGGAGGAGGGAATGAATAAAATTGTATTGTTTAAGGTTTTTATGTCCCCCAATATAGATAAAGCTTTGCTGGATGTAATTCACAGCGGCTGGATCGGAGAGGGACCGAAGGTTAAAGAATTTGAGGAAAAATTGAGTGATTACTTTGGCAATCCATATTTGACAACATTAAATAATGGAACCGCGGGGCTACATCTTGCCTATCATCTTGCCCAAAATCAGGATGAATATAAGGGCTACCATAACAGCAACCGCAACGAGATTATCACGACGGCAATTACCTGCACAGCCACAAATACTCCGATAATCTCAACAGGTGCAAAAATTGTCTGGGCAGATGTTGACCCGATAACTGGAAATATTGACCCCAAGAGTATCGAGAACAAAATCACAAAAAACACAAAAGCCATTGCGATGGTTCACTGGGGTGGAAATCCTTGTGAAATAGACAAAATAAACGCTATTGCCAAAAAATACAATATCAAGACCGTTGAAGACGGAGCACATTCTATGGGTATGGAATATAAAGGTAAGAAAATAGGCAATCACAGCGACTACACCATCCTTTCTCTCCAAGCCATAAAGCATGTTACAAGCGTTGATGGAGGAATTTTGATGTTGAAATCTCAAAAGGATTATGAGCGGGTAAAGCTGTTGCGCTGGTATGGAATAGACAGGACTATAAGAGAGGGCATAGATTTAAGGTGCGAACTGGATGTTGTTGAGGCGGGTTATAAATTTCATATGAACGATGTTTGTGCCATCATCGGAACGAAAAACTTTGAACATGTTGAGGATATTCTTTCTAAATATCGCGACAATGCTAAGTTTTATAATGAGGCTTTTAAGGGGCAGTCAGCGATAATCACCACCCCCGAAAACCCAGACGGGAGAAGTTCTTATTGGCTTTATACGATACATCTCAACAACCGCGACGAAGTGATGAAAAATCTTGACCAAGACGGAATAATGTCGTCTAAAGTTCATGCAAGGAACGATATTCATTCGATGTTTAAGGAATTTCAAACTACTTTGGTTAATGCTCAGAAATTTAACAACACTCATCTTTGCATCCCAGTAGGTTGGTGGGTAAGTAAAGACGACAGAGAATATATTGCAGAAAAAGTCATCAAATACGCAAAATAAATTTTAAAGGTTTTGATATGGAAATAACGATTCTCACTGTAAATTACAACACTTCTCATTTTATAGAGCTGATGCTTTTTTCTTTTAGTCGCCTTACGAGAAGAAAGTGGAAGATGATTATTTGCGACAACGGAAGCAAAGATAAGGATTTCCTTAAACTCAGGGAGATAGTTCAAAAATATGACAATGTGGAAATAATAAGCAGGGAACAAGGCAAAGATCAACCAAGCATTGCACACGGAAAATCGATAGATTTGCTGATTTCAAAAGTTGATACTCCGTATTTTCTATTGATGGATTCCGACTGTGTGTTTTTAAGAAAATATTGGGA
>JAITBH010000034.1 GCA_031283745.1 Candidatus Ectomicrobium neotermitis
AAATAATCAAAAAGAGGTTTTATGATCAGTTTTCGCAACAATGAGCTGTATGTAGAAGATGTCAGACTCTCCGAAATAGCCTTCCAGTATGGTTCACCCATTTACATTTATTCAAAAAATCAAATCATCTCTAATTTCAACGCTTACAAAGAGGCCTTCTCAAACCGAGAAGGCCTTATTTGTTTTGCCTCAAAAACTAACGCTAACGGCTCCATCTTAAAAATCTTGTCAAAACTTGGTGCTGGAGCTGACACTACATCAGGCGGAGAGATTTACAGATGTCTAAAAGCGGGCTTTCCTCCATCAAAAATTGTCTATGCCGGGGTAGGTAAAACCACTCCTGAAATAGAACTCGCCTTAAAGAGCAAGATTTTTATGTTCAATGTCGAATCTTTTGAGGAATTGGCTGCCATAAACAAAGCCGCCAAAAAGCTCAAAGTTAAAGCCAAAATCGCTTTTCGGATAAACCCCAATGTCGACCCCGACACCCACTCATATATCACCACAGGAAAAGAGGGGACAAAGTTCGGCATACCTTATGAGGAGGCACTGACAGCTTATAAGACTGCCCAGAAACTAAAAAACATTGACCCCATCGGCATTCATACTCATATCGGCTCGCAAATTCTGAAAGTTAAACCTTTCGAGATAGCCGCAAAGAAAGTCAAAAAGATAGTAGATGAGGCTCAAAAGATTGGCATAAACCTTCAATACATAAACTGCGGAGGGGGGCTAGGCATAGAATATGAAAAGTCCCAAAAGGCGCCCACGCCAAAAGAGTTATTAAGTGCCATTTTTGCTGTGTTTGATAAGGATAAAGACAAAAAGTTCATTGTTGAGCCGGGCAGGTCGATAATTGCAAATGCGGGGTATCTGTTTACTGAGGTTATTTACCGCAAAGTTTCCGCCGGCAAGCACTTCCTTATAGTAAATGCAGCCATGTCGGACTTGATTAGGCCCTGCCTTTATGATGCTTACCACGAAATTATCCCCGCAAAGAGGACAAGCGGCAAAAAAGTTAAAACCGATGTGGTAGGTCCGGTGTGTGAAAGCGGGGATTTTATGGGCAAGGACAGAATGTTGCCCGTTTTGCCGCAAGGCGCGGGGCTGCTTATAACTTGCACGGGGGCATATGGGGCGGCGATGTCGTCTGAATACAATTCAAGACCGCTCATTGCACAGGTTTTAGTTGACGGAAAAAAGGTTGTTATTATAAGGAAGAGGCAGGAATACAAAGATTTGAGATAGGAGGCAGCTATGGAACTAAATTTTTCAAAAATCTCAGCCGCAGGAAATGACTTTATTATGGTCGATAATAGGAAAGAGACTGTTTTGGCGAAAAACTATTCGTCCATAACCAAAAAGCTCTGCGACAGGAGATATGCAGTAGGGGCGGACGGGATGATTTTTATTGAAGAGAGCAAACCTTGCGACTTTGCCATGAGATACTTTAATTCTGACGGCTCCCACGCTTCCATGTGCGGAAACGGCGGGCGGGCAGCGGCTAAGTTTGCTTTTGATATAGGGGCAGCCAAAGAAAAGATGTTCTTTCAGACAGATGCCGGCATAGTTCATGCTAATATTTTGGGCAAGGATAGAGTGAAGCTCAAGCTTTTTAATCCAAAAGACTTAAAACGCAACATAAAGTTGACGATAGACGGTAAGAAGCTCAATATAGATTTCATCAACACAGGGGTGCCTCATGCTGTTATTTTAGTCGATGAGCTTGAGAAGGTGGATGTTTTCAGTTTAGGCAGAGCTGTGAGAGAGGACAAATACTTTGCTCCCGACGGGGCAAATGTCGACTTTGTTCAAAAAAAGAAGGATGCAATTTTAGTCCGCACATATGAGCGGGGCGTTGAGAATGAAACCCTTGCCTGCGGAACGGGAATAATAGCCAGTGCAATAATAGCGGTCTTAAAAGATATAGCAGTTTCGCCTGTTAAAGCTATCGCACGTGGGGGAGATGAGTTGTTTGTTTCATTTAAGCAAGAGGGGGGCAACATAGTAAATGTAACCCTTGAAGGACCTGCAGTAACCGCATTTACGGGTATTGCGGAAATCTAAGGAGGAGTTTTATGTTTGAAGGTCTTTATACAGCGTTAATAACGCCATTAAAAAACGGAAAAATTGATTTTGATTCTTTAGGAAAGCTAATAGATATGCAATATGAAAGCGGGGTTTGCGGCATTGTTCCGTGCGGGTCAACGGGCGAGTCGAGCACAATGTCCCATAGGGAACATCAAGAGGTTATAGAGTTTTGCGTCAAAAAAGCCCAAAACAAGATGAAGGTGTTAGCGGGCAGCGGGTCTAACTCCACAAGCGAGGCAGTATATCTCACCAAGTTTGCAAAAGAAGTCGGCTGCGACGGGGCTTTGATCATATCCCCCTACTACAATAAGCCAACTCAAAAAGGGTTATACCTCCACTTTAAGGAAATCGCAGACACTGTCGATATACCAATAGTCCTCTACAATATAGCGGGAAGAACGGCAGTCAATATCGAGCCTCAGACTATGGCAAAAATTGCTGAGGACTGCCCCAATGTTGTTGGAGTCAAAGAAGCATCGGGTTCTTTAGACCAAATGAGCCGAATCAAATCGCTTATCCCAAACTTTGAGCTAATTTCCGGCGACGATGTTTTGACCCTTCCGCTTATGGCTATCGGCGGGGTGGGGGTTATATCGGTCATTTCAAATATCGTTCCAAAGGAAACGGCAGCTTTGGTGAAAGCTTTTACTAAAGGAAACCTAAAAAAGGCTCAAGAAATTCACTATAAGCTGCTGCCATTGATAAAGGTTTTGTTTATTGAAACAAACCCTATTCCTGTAAAGACTGCCGCGGCTATGATGGGCATTTGCGAGCTGAGCTTTAGATCCCCGATGTGCGAGATGAAAGAAGAAAACAGGGAGCTTTTAGTAAAAGAGCTACAACAGTTCGGGCTTTTAGGATAAGGGGAGAGACAATGAAAATTATCGTTTGCGGGGCTGCGGGAAGAATGGGGCAAGCTATATTAAACCTTGCAAAAACTGACATAGATATTGAAGTGGTAGGTGCTGTTGAGTTTGACAAAAGCCCTTTCATCGGTTCTCCCTCTTTATCAGGTATACCTATAATAGGAAGCGATAGCCTCAAAAAAGTTCTCCCTTTAGCAGATGTCATGATTGATTTCACCTCTTGCCAGAGTGCTTTAACAAACCTTGAGGCAGCAAAAACCCACAAAAAACCAGTCGTCATAGGCACCACAGGATTTGATACCCTCCAAAAAAACCAAATCACCCAAATCGCTCAAGAAATACCAGTCCTCCTATCCCCCAATATGTCTATGGGGGTCAATGTATTGTTTAAGTTAGTTGAGGAGGCTGCCAAAAAACTCAGCGGCTATGACATTGAAATTTTAGAGGTCCACCACAACAAAAAGAAAGATGCCCCATCCGGGACGGCTGTCAAAATTGCCGAAATAGCGGCAAAAGCTGTTGGCAAGGACATCGGGCAGGTAGGGGTTTATGGACGGCACAGTGCTGAGAAGGTCAGAACAAAAGAGGAAATAGGAATAATGTCTTTGCGGGGGGGAGATATAGCGGGCGATCACACTGTTTATTTTGCAGGCATAGGCGATAGGGTAGAAATTACTCATCGTGCTTCATCAAGAGATGCTTTTGCTGCGGGGGCTTTGAAGGCGGCAAGGTGGATAATTGCTAAAACCCCCAATCTCTACAGTATGCAGGATGTTTTAGAGTTAAATTAAGGAGACTTTATGAAAATCGAATTTAGCGAGAAGTTAAAAAAGTTGCCGCCCTACCTCTTTATTGAGATAGACAGGAAAAAGAATGAAGCAAAGGCAAGAGGGGCTGACATCATATCTTTAGGTGTCGGAGATCCAGACCTTCCTACTCCAGACCACATAATCAAGGCTATGCAGACAGCGGTAAGCAAACCTCAAAATCATCAATACCCTTTTGGAGCAGGAATGCTTAGTTTTCGTCAAGCGGTATGCAGCTGGTATAAAAGCAGGTTTGATGTTGTGCTTGAACCTGAGGAGGTATGTGCTTTGATAGGGTCAAAAGAGGGTATCGGGCATATTCATTTGGGTTTTATCAACCCATCAGATGTCGTGTTGATCCCCGAACCGGGCTATCCTGTCTATAACACTGGAACAATTTTTACAGACGGAGAGCCTTTTTTTATGCCTTTAGTAGAAAAAAACGCTTACCTCCCAGATTTAGACGCTATACCTGCCGACATTGCCAAAAGGGCAAAACTCCTATTTGTCAACTATCCAAATAATCCCACCGCCGCCGCCGCAAACAAAGATTTCTATGAAAACTTGGTCAGCTTTGCCCGCAAAAACAACATTATTGTTGCTGCAGACTCTGCCTATTCAGAGATTTTTTACGATGAGAAAGATAAGCCGATGAGCTTTCTTGAAATAGACGGGGCAAAAGAAGTTGGGGTGGAATTTCACTCGCTTTCTAAGACTTACAATATGACGGGCTGGCGTATAGGCTGGGTAGCGGGCAATAAAGACATAATCAAAGGTATAGCAACGGTTAAAGACAACTATGACTCAGGTGCTTTTGGGGCAGTTCAGGAGGCGGCAATAGAGGCTTTGACCTCATCTCAAGAGTGCGTCAAAAAGCAGAGGGCTATATATAAGGAACGTCGGGATGTTTTTACGGAGGGTTTGAAAGCTTTGGGCTGGCAGGTAAATGTTCCAAAAGCAACTTTTTATGTATGGGCAAAAACGCCAAAGGGGTATACCTCAGCACAAACAGTTTCAAAGCTGCTTGATGAGGCGGCAATAGTTTCTACCCCCGGCAACGGTATGGGCAAAAGCGGTGAGGGTTATGTTCGTTTTGCCTTAACAGTGAATGTCGACAGAATAAAAGAAGCACTTGCACGTATCTCCAAAATTAAGTGGTAAAGCTGTTTTCATATATGAAGCAAATGCTGGGCTATGGCAAAAGCGAGCCTTAGAGCAATTTGTCGTTTTTGATTATCGCTGCAAAAGGAGAAAGAAAATGGAGTTTCTTAATGGTGTAAACGCCTTAGTTTTAGTTTTTGCCGCAGTCTGCATTTTTGCGATAGCTTATCGTTTTTACGGTATTTTCTTGGCAAATAAAGTTTTTAAGCTCGATGCCAGCCGAAAGACCCCCGCTATCGCACTTGCTGACGGGCATGATTATGTTGCCACAAATAGAACAGTTCTGTTTGGTCATCATTTTGCCGCAATTGCTGCGGCAGGACCTCTTTTGGGACCAGTGCTGGCGGCTCAGTTTGGGTTTTTGCCGGGAACATTGTGGATTTTAGTCGGCTGCGTTTTGGCGGGAGGAGTTCATGATGCGATAGTGCTTTTTGCCTCAGTTAGGCATAAAGGGCAGAGCTTAGCAGCCATCGCCTCAAAAGAAATCGGCAAAGTAAACGGAATTTTAACGGCTGTCGCTGTGCTGTTTATTATGGTTTTGGCTTTATCGGGGCTTTCAATTGCCTGTATAAATGCTCTTTATAATGCCCCATGGTCGCTATTTATCGTTTCAATGACTGTGCCGATAGCCATCGTTATGGGCTTGATAATGAAATATCATAAAGCCAAAAATGCCATTGCTCTTGCTAGCTTAGCGGGGTTAGTAATGTTGCTGATAACCATAATTTGGGGAAATACCCTTATGCGTCCTGAAGCTTTTGGAGGTATGTTTACTTGGAGCAAAACAACAATAGCCATAGTCATTCCTCTTTTTGGTTTTGCGGCTTCGGTCTTGCCGGTTTGGATTATGCTTTTGCCCCGCGACTACCTATCCACCTACCTAAAAATCGGCACAATTGTGATGCTTGCAGTGGGCATTATTTTTGTCCACCCTCAGCTCAAAATGCCCGCTTTGACAGATTTCATTCACGGCGGAGGCCCAATAATTAGCGGAAAGGTTTTCCCGTTCATCTTTATCACCATAGCTTGCGGAGCCATATCGGGCTTTCATGCAGTTATTGCAGCTGGAACCACACCAAAAATGCTTTCAAACGAGAGGGAAGTTCTGTTTGTGGGTTACGGTGCGATGTTGACGGAGGGATTTGTGGCGATAATGGCTTTAATTGCTGCCTGCGTTTTGGTCCCGGGAGACTATTTTGCAATCAATACTCCCAAAGCTCTTCACGACGCTTTCGTTGCAGCTAACCCCGCTTATGCAGTTTCTGAAATTCAGAACTTTATCGACAAGATAGGAATTGACCTTTATGGCAGAACAGGAGGGGCTGTTTCATTAGCTGTGGGAATGGCTTATGTTTTCGGCAATATCCCTTTTATGGATAAGCTCACAGCATACTGGTATAACTTTGCGATTATGTTTGAGGCAGTTTTCATACTTGCTGCTTTAGATGGAGGGACAAGGGTAGGGCGCTTCTTCCTTCAAGAGCTGTTTGGCAAAGCAGTCCCAAAGTTCAATGACAAAAACTGGGTTCCGGGCATAATCATCACGAGTGCAATTTTTTCAGGGGCTTGGGGATACTTGGCTTATTCAGGAGACATCAGCAGCGTTTGGCCGCTCTTTGGATTAACAAACCAGCTCTTAGCCACAGGTGCTTTGCTGATAACATCCTCTTTGCTCATCAGGTTAAACAGAGGCAAATACGCTTTATGTTCAGTTATTCCGGGAATTTTTATGCTGTTCATAACTTTTTGGGCAGGCTACCTGCAGGTGTTTGAGGGATACTTTCCAAAAGGACAGATTTTGCTGGGTGTTTTAGGGCTGACAACTATGATTTTGATGCTTCTAATCTCCATCGGAGTGTTTAAGAAATGGATAGAGCTGATAAAAATCAAGACTACTCTCAAAGATGAGTTCGGAGACGATGTCAAAGAATTGGTCTAAGAAAATGCAGGGAAAAATTAATGAAAGATTTAATGGAATCTTTGTCTTATCTTCATCCGGAGGGTTATGCCTTAGTTGAGAAGGCTTATGAATACGCTTCTTGGGCGCACTCGTATCAGATAAGAGATTCGGGTGCGCCATATTTGACTCATTTGGTTGCCGCAGCAAAAAATTTGTCGGAGATCAAAGTTGATGCTCAAACTGTCGCAGCTGCACTTCTTCACGATATTCTTGAGGACACTTTGGTAGTTGAAAAGGAACTTACGGAAGAGTTTGGTGCTGAGGTCGTGAGCTTAGTCAAGGGTGTAACAAAACTCAACAAATATCAGTTTGACGACTCCATTACCGAACAAGCTGAGAACTGGAAAAAAATGCTTTTGGCCGTTGTAGAGGACGCAAGAGTTATTTTGATTAAAATTGCAGACCGTCTTCACAATATGAGGACCATTCAGTTTTTGCCTCCCCAAAAACAACAAAGTGTATCGATGGAAACCTTAACACTCTATGCCCCTTTTGCTCACCGACTCGGGATTTATAAATGGAGAAATGAGCTTGAGGATTTATCCTTCCAAGTTTTATATCCCGCCGAATACACCGACATAAAAGAAAAACTCGAAGCCCGCGTTGAAAACAATACCGAAAATTTAAGAGAAGTTGAGATGCTCATAAAAGAAAAATTGGACGAGACAAAAATTCCTTACAAAATTCTCTCTCGTCCAAAAAATCTTTATGGCATTTATAAGAAGATGGAAAGGCAGCAAAAATCTTTTGAGGAAATTGAGGATATTTTCGGGCTGAGGGTTATCACCGACAATGTTGAAAACTGTTATGTGATACTTGGAATAATCAACACGAACTTTAATTTGCTCCAAAATTCTTTTACGGACTACATCAATATCCCAAAACAAAACGGGTATCAGTCGCTCCATCTAACGATAATTTCTAAAAAGAAAGCCGTCATTGAGACGCAAATTAGAACAGATACAATGAATCAAGGGGCAGAATATGGAATAGCAGCTCATTGGAGATACAAAATTCAGGCTACTGGCGGGTCTGCGTCAAAAAACAAATCAAGCAACAATGCAGAGATGAACTTGGATTGGCTTAAACATTTTTTGGAGGAGCAAATTTCGTCATCAGACTCAAAAGAGTTCATCAACTCGCTTCGAATGGAATGTAATTTTGGACGCATTTTTGTTTTTACGCCCAAAAATAAAGTTATCAGCCTGCCTTTAGGTGCAACCACTTTAGACTTTGCTTATGCCATTCATTCAGACATTGGAGACACTTTTTTAGGTGCAAAAGTTAATGGAAAAATGGCAGGCATAAACGTCAAATTAAAGACTGGAGATGTTTGCGACGTGCTGACAAGAAAGAACATTCACCCAACGCTCAACTGGCTTGAATATGCCACAAGCGACCAAGCAAAAGGGCGAATTAGGAAGTATCTTAGAGAACATAATTTGCTCCCTCAAAAATCCACAAATAAGCCGTCCTAACGTCGAGCTTCTTTGGTTTTTGATCAGCAAAAATGTATAATCGCCCTACAAAAACAAAGAGCTAAAGTTCGACTGCCCCGTTGAACTTTAGTTCTTTTTTAGATTGGCAAAAATTAGAAAAAGGAACAGAAAAATGAACAGAAAAACATACTTGCCTAAGGTTGATGGAATTGAAAGGAAGTGGCATACAATTGATGCCAATGGAAAAGTTTTAGGACGGCTTGCAGTTGAAATTGCGGAGCTGTTGAGGGGTAAAAAGAAAGTGATTTACACGAATTTTATTGACTGCGGAGATTTTGTGATTGTAACGAATGTCCAGAAGATGGTGCTTACAGGAAAAAAGTTAGAACAGAAAACGCATTTTTCATATTCAGGCTATCCCGGTGGGACAAAATTTACCGCTTACTCAGTTATGATGGACAAACAGCCCGAAAAAGTTTTGATGCTTGCTGTAAAAGGGATGCTTCCAAAAAACAAGTTAGCCTCTAAACAATTAAAGAGGCTAAAAGTTTATAAAGGCAATGAACACAAACATAGCGCGCAATTAACTTTGCCGCAGAGTAAAGAGGTGGCAAAATGAGCAATGCAAAATACTTTCAGGTAGGACGTAGAAAAAATGCAGTAGCACGGGCACAAGTTATAGAAGGTGGAAAAGGAACAATCACAGTAAATGACAGAACTTTTGACGATTATTTCAAAGGGCTTGAAAGACATAAACAGACAGCACTAAAACCTTTAACATTTTGGACCTCTTCAAAAGATTATGATTTTTATATCAATGTTTACGGTGGAGGGATAAGCGGACAAGCGGGCGCTATCAGTCATTGCCTTGCAAGAACAATTTTAGAACTCGACGAAAGCCTTAGAGCTGTTTTGAAAAAAGAGGGATTGCTTACAAGAGATAGCAGAATGGTTGAAAGGAAAAAGCCGGGTAGACCTAAAGCCAGAAAACGTTTCCAATATTCAAAACGTTAATTTTTATTTTCATCTTAAATCAGAAATCAAAAAGGTTCGCACAAATAAAACTGTGCGAACCTTTTTTTGTTTATGGGCTACATTGTGCAGTTGTTATCTATCTCTATTTCAAAAATCCCTTTTTGGTTTTTAAGATTTTTAGCCGAAATATAGTTGTCCGTTAAAACCTTATTTGCCCCGATACAAACAGCCTGCCTCTTTTTGCCGATATTTTGAGCCAAAAATATTTTTCTTTTTTGCTCATCTATCAAAAGAACTTCTTTTGACCGTTTTTTTATCTCCTCAATCGAAACTTTATTGTCAAGAGTTGAGGCTTTTGTTCCATTTCTGTCTGAGTATCTAAACACATGAAGACGTGAAAAGGGGTTGTTGGAAAGGAAATTGAGTGTCTCTTTATGCAGGCTTGAGGTTTCTTGTGGAAAACCAACAATAATATCAGCACTCAAACAAATGTTTGTCATCAGGCGAGATAACTCATTTATTTTCTTTTCATAATCTTTAGCCCGATATTTTCTGTTCATCAAACTCAAAATTTTATCGCTACCCGATTGCAGCGGGATATGTAGGTGAGAACAAATTTTGTCAGGATTGTCTTTTATCAAGCCGACAAGATTTTCATCTATCTCATTTAACTCTACCGACGACAGACGCACTCTAAAATTGCGTGGAATTTCAACTATTCTCTTTAACAAAGACCACAGCCCTCCATTAAACTTTCCGATATGAATGCCAGTTAAAACAATCTCAAAATAATTTTTGTCTACAAGAGTTTCTATTTCAGACAAAACAGTCTCTATCGGTTTGCTCCAAAGGGAATTTCTTACATATGGAATTATGCAGTATGAACAAAAGCTGTCACAGCCGTCTTGAATTTTTAAGAATGCTCTTGAGCGATTATCAAAGTTGTTTATTGTTTGTTGGGGATTGTCATAAAGGGAATTTTTGTCGGGGATTATTTCTATTTGTGGAAAGGCGGTTTTTAGATGAGAGTATTTATATTTTGCCAAGCAGCCGGTAAGAATTATTTTTGGGAAAGGGTCCAACTTTAAGGCTTTCCTTATAAAGTATTCGCACTCTTTGTCTGCATCATTTGTAACGCAGCAAGAATTGAAAATTATTATGTCGGCATTTTCTAAGTTTTTAGAGGCGGCAAAACCATTGCGGTTTAATTTTTGAGCAATCAACTGACTTTCATATTTGTTGACCTTACAGCCAAAAGTGTAGATGAAATATTTCTTCAACAATTTTCCCCGCTTATCTGCAGATATATACAAATGGGCAATGGCCGCACTCGCCAATATCTCCCTCATCAAATTCAAAAAAATCTCCAGAATTTATCTCGTCGAGAATATATTTTAGAGCTGTCATACAGTCATCATATACCTTGTCACTACAATCTTTTGCAAAGCTAAACATCTGTGCGTCCTTTATCGAATAAATTGCACACTTGCCAATTTTTTTATGCTCATTGTTTTCAAAAAGAAACTTGTAGAGAGGAAGTTGGAGGGAGCCGACAGCCCATTTTATAGACGCTCTATCAAGATTTTCGTCAATGATCTCCTCAATGGTTTTTGTGTTTACCTGTTTTGGTTTTGACCCAGTTTTATAATCAAATATTTCATACCCCTCTTGTGTCTCATCAATTCTGTCTATACGGCATTTGAGTTTATATTTGCCAAGCTCAGCTTGATAAGTTTTTTCGCAGGCAAAAACCTTTATAAAACTATCTAACCTTTGAGTTTCTGCCCTCAAAAATT
>JAITBH010000110.1 GCA_031283745.1 Candidatus Ectomicrobium neotermitis
AAGCCTCAAAGCCTGCGACTCGTTAGAAATAACGACTGAATCAGTGAAATTCTGATGCCGACGGTTAAAGTCCGGATGAGAGAAGATCAATAGTCAAAAAAAAGCAGCCCCTGATAGACCATATCGGGGGCTTTTTTTATGTGTTGGCAAAAAATCGGGAGATTGATATGAATAAGACCTGCAAAATGTATATGAAAACTGCCGTCAAACTTGCCCAAAATGGGGGTAGCGATGTTTATCCAAACCCTCAAGTCGGCTGTGTGATAGTTAAGGACAATAAAATCGTGGGGCAGGGCTATCATGAATTTTTTGGCGGACCTCACGCTGAGATAAATGCCTTAGCCCAAGCGGGCAAAAATGCCGCCGCCGCCGATCTTTATGTGACGCTTGAGCCGTGCAATACCTATGGCAAACGCCCTCCATGCGTTCAAGCCATACTAAAATCGGGCATCAAGCGGGTATTTTTTGCGATAAATGACCCGTATTCGGCAAAAGGGGCAGACTTTTTGCGGGCAAACGGCGTGGAGGTTTGCGGCGGTGTCTGCAAAAAAGAGGCAAGTGCCTTGGTTAAGGATTTCTTTAGGCATAAAAAGTCAAAACCTCTCATCTCGATGAAAGCTGCGATGACTTTAGACGGCAAAATCGCAACATCGGTCTATGACTCCAAATGGATTTCATCGGCAAAATCAAGAGATTTCGCTCATAAACTCCGCACCCGCTACGATGCCGTTTTGATAGGAAAAAACACCGCTTTAGAGGACAATCCCGTCTTGACCTCTCACGGCAAAGGCAGAAACCCGATACGAGTTTTAATCGACTTTAATCTCGATGTTCCGCCCGATTACTACCTTTACGGCGGCTCCGTCCCGACAATAGTTGTTTATGACGAGCGTCAGAAAATCATGTATCCGGGTGTGGAAAAGATGATTTTTGTCCCTGTCGATGCCTCAAAAGCCAAAAAGGACTTCAAAATCATCAGGGATACGCTCTTGGGTTTAGGGATAAAAACCATCCTGATAGAAGGGGGCGGGGAGATTTTTTCATCAGCCTTATTTTCCGGCTGCGTTGACGATTTATACATTTTCATCGCCCCCAAAATTATCGGAGGCAAAAATGCCGTGTCAGTGGTAGGCGGGGCGGGTGTTGATAGGATCGACTACGCACTGAAAATAAAGGATATGCGGATTTCAAAGTTCGGAGATGATTTTTTAGTGAGGGGAAAATGTTTACAGGAATAATTGAAGATGTCGGAACGATAAAAAGCCTTTCAAACTCTCAAATTTCTATTGAGACTGCCCTGCCCGACATCAAAATCGGGGATAGCGTGGCGGTAAACGGGGTCTGCCTGACCGCCTCAAAGCTTTCGGCGGGAGGGTTTTTGGCTGATTACAGCCCTCAAACCGACAAAATGACCAACTTGTCTACCTTGAAAAAGGGGTCAAAGGTTAATTTGGAACGGGCTTTAACCCCATCGGGCCGCATGGGAGGGCATATTGTCAGCGGGCATATCGACGGGTCGGCAAAGATTTCAAAGATTGAAAAGAGGAATAGGTTCTTTCGGGTAGTGTTTGCCTGCCAAAAAGAACTTTGCGAGCGTTTTGTCGACAAGGGTTCGGTAGCAATAGACGGCATAAGCTTGACCATCTCGTCGCTTATGGCGGGGGGTTTTGAGGTTTTTATAATACCCCAGACCTTTGCAAACACAAATTTGAGCCGCAAAAAGGAAGGAGATATGGTTAATATTGAGACGGATATTCTGATGAAATACATCGAAAAGCTGGAAAATAAAAAAACTAACAGCGAGGGGAAGCTGCTTAGCATTCTTGAGGAGAATGGATACTTGTGAAAAACATTAAAAAAGCTATTAGCGACATCAAAAAAGGAAAGTTGGTCATCGTAACGGACAACCCGTCACGGGAAAATGAGGGGGATTTGGTCTGTGCCGCCTCAAAAGCAAGTCCAGAAAAAATAAATTTTATGGCAAAGTTTGGACGCGGTTTGATATGCGTGCCTATGGAAAGCGACAGGTTAGACAAACTCGAAATCCCAAATATGCTTGAAAAATCAGCCGAAAAGAGGGGCTGCCTTTTTACCGTATCAGTCGACTCTGCACTCACAAAAACGGGCATTTCGGCATATGAGCGGGCTTTAACCATACAAAAACTCATCGACGCTAACTCAAAAGCCCAAGATTTTGTCAGACCCGGCCACATTTTTCCGCTTAGGTATAAGGAAGGCGGGGTGCTTGCACGAACCGGACACACCGAGGCGGCGGTGGATCTTGCCCGGCTGGCAGGCTTATACCCCGCTGCGGTCATTTGCGAAATAATGAGAGATGACGGAAAAATGGCAAAAATGCCCGACTTGGTTAAGTTTGCAAAGCTCCACAACTTGACCATCATCTCGGTCGATGAGCTGGTTTTATATAGAAAACAGACCGAAATCTGGGCAAAAGAGATTGTCCGTGTTAATTTCCCTACCGAGTTTGGGACTTTCAAGCTCTCTCTTTTTGAAAATTCCCTCACTGGGGAAAATCATCTCGCCCTCATAAAAGGGGACATCGAAAACAAAAGCAATGTCATTTTCCGCATGCACTCCTCTTGCGAGACGGGGGATATTTTCCACTCCCTGCGTTGCGATTGCGGAAAACAGCTCGCTTTTGCTCTAAAAACCATCGAGGAAAAGGGCTGCGGGGTGCTGCTTTACCTTCATCAAGAGGGCAGGGGCATTGGTCTGGCAAATAAAATCAAGGCTTATAAGCTCCAAGAGGAGGGAATGGACACTGTTGAGGCAAACATTGCACTGGGTTTTGATGCTGACTTGAGGGATTATTCGATAGCGGCGTGGATTATTAAGTGCTTAAAAATTAACAGCATCCAGCTGATGACAAATAACCCCGTCAAAATTACAGAACTTGAAAAATACGGAGTAAAGGTAAACAAGAGGGTTCCTATCGAGATTAACCCAGTCAAGACAAATGAGAAATATCTCAAAACGAAAAAGGAAAAAATGAAGCATATTCTAAGCAAGGTATAGGAGGCAGAAAATGAAAGTTTTAAGCGGGCAGTTAAACGGGCAGGGCAAGAAATTTGCATTAGTGGCATCGAGATTTAATGAGTTCATAACGCAAAAACTCATAGGGGGTGCTGAGGATATTTTGACAAGGCATGGGGTTAAAGATGAAGACATCACTCTTGCTTGGGTTCCGGGGGCTTTTGAAATTCCAGCGGCAGCAAAAAAGATAGCAGAAAGCCAAAAATTTGACGCTGTCATATGCCTCGGCTGCATCATACGCGGATCCACCCCGCACTTTGAATATGTCAGCGCCGAAGCGTCTAAAGGAATTGCGGCCGCAGGCTTGGCGGCAAAGGTTCCCGTAATTTTTGGAGTGCTGACCACTGAAAATATCGAGCAAGCCATAGAAAGAGCAGGGACAAAAGCAGGAAATAAAGGGGCTGATGCGGCCTTAGCAGCCATCGAAATGATAAGCCTTTATGGGCAAATTTAAGGGGTGCAAAAATGCCCCAAAAACCCCATTTTCCCGTCGATAACTCATTTGATAAAGGGGGCAATAAATAGTATTATCCCGACGCTTTCAACAGGGAGAGCCAATTTTGAACAAAACGGGAGGAGAAATGGCAAGTTTCGAGTATGTAATTAAAGATGAAGTGGGAATTCATGCAAGACCAGCAGGGTTGTTGGTAGAAAAGGCGAAGTCTTTTACAGCAAATGCCATTGAAGTGGCAAAAGATGACAAGAAAGCGGATGCAAAAAAGTTGTTTGCAGTGTTGAAACTTGGAGCAAAGCAGGGAGACAAGGTCGTTGTAACCGTTACAGGCGAAAATGATACAGAAGTGAGTGCAGAGCTGGAAGAATTTTTCAAGAAAAATCTTTAATTGATGCCAGAAAATCGTCAACGCAAAGCCAAATTATCTGCCCATAAAGCAAATAGTTTGGCTTTTCTTGTATATACACTATGAACTATCTAATCCAAACCATTGGCTGCCAGATGAACATATGCGAATCTGAGGCTATTTCCGAACTCCTCTCAAAAAAAGGCGGGCATAAAGTCAAAGAAAGCGCCGATGCTGACCTCCTCATACTAAACACCTGTTCTGTTCGTTCTCAAGCCGAACAAAAAGCCTTTTCCTTTTTGGGCAGAGCGGAGGAAATGAAGGCTCAAAGGGAAATCAAAATAGTGGTTATTGGCTGTATGGCTCAAAGAATTAGAGATCAGCTCAAAAAAAGATTCAAAAAAACGGACTTAATTTTAGGAACTGGCAAAACCCCGCGAGAAATAGCCGACGAAATAGCAAACCTATTTAACCTCCCAAATACCCCCGCCTCATTCCAATCAGATTCTTGTCAAGAAAATCCCCAGCAAAAGGTTGCGGCATTTGTCCCGATAATGAAAGGCTGCCAAAATTTCTGTTCCTACTGTGTAGTTCCCTTCGTGAGGGGGAAAGAGGTGAGTTTTGACGCTGAGGCAGTGTTAAAGGAATGTTTGGCTCTTAGCCGGAAAGGTATCAAGGAAATTACCCTGCTTGGTCAAAATGTCAACTCTTACATTTACAGTGGTCTTAACTTTTCAGCCCTGATAAAGGAAATAGTCAAAATTGATGGGCTTAGGCGAATAAGATTTATGACTAACCACCCCAAAGATTTAAGTGATGAATTGATAGAAACCATAGCCGCCCAGCCGAAAGTTTGTAAGCACATTCACCTGCCCCTGCAGTCAGCTTCCGATAAAATCCTCGAAAAAATGAACAGAAAATACACTTTTGGGCATTATTGCGGGCTTATCAAAAAGCTTAGAGGCCGTATTCCATATATAAGCATCACCACCGACATAATCGTGGGGTTTCCCAGTGAGAGCAGCGAGGATTTTGATGAGACCTTGGCGGCTGTAAAAAATCTCAAGTTTGGAGGCTTATATGCCTTCAGGTATTCGCCCCGGCCAAACACAAAAGCCGCCTCTTTGCCTGACGATGTCCCTCTATCAGAAAAGCAAAAACGTTTATCGGCAGTTTTAGATGAGGGAAATAGGATTTTGGAGGAAAGTTCGGCTCAAATGAAAGGGAAAGTTTATGAGGTTTTAGCAGATAGATATGAAAGAGAGTGTTTGGAAGCAAAAACTGATAGCGCCCGAAAAGTTTTCATAAAAGGAGAGAGAGGAGAGATTGGGCAAGTCTTTGATGTCTTGATAAAAGATGTTGAGGGCAATTCTCTTTTTGGAGAGAGGCTCAAATCCATTTGATGATGCACATAAAAGGAAGATACATACTATGTATTATTGTTGTGATAGTTCTGACAGGCGGAGTCTTATATCTGCAAAGATCAACTGGCATTTTTTACAGAGTAATATATGCAGATATTATTGACCGTTATGCACGTCGTTTTAAGGTAGACCCTTTGCTTGTGGGGGCGGTGATGAGAAAAGAGAGCAGCATAAACCCCCTTGCTGTGTCGCATAAAGGGGCAGTCGGGCTTATGCAGCTTATGCCCTCAACAGCCCAAGAGATAGCAATAGACCTAAACATCGGAAACTATAACCACGAAATGCTTAAAGACCCAGCGATAAATGTGATGTTTGGGACATACTATTTGAGACGGCTTTCTATACGATATGACAACAATTTAATTATGACGCTCGGAGCATACAATGCTGGGATAGGCAATATCGATGTGGCACGTTTTATCAAGGCAGGGCAAGATTTTGAGATAAACGACCTCCCTTTTGAGGAAACGCAAAAATATGTTGCTTCAATTTTGCTCACCTATAAGTTTTACAAGACCATAGATAATGTCGAGCAAGCATTCTTTCGGTTTTTTGAGATAACAAGAGAGATGCCCCGAAGAATTATAGAGGAAATATGAAAATCAAAAACAAAGACAATCTAACCCCCTTGATGAGGCAATACTGGGACATAAAATCCAAATATGCGGATATGATTTTAATGTTGAGGCTTGGAGATTTTTACGAGATATTTGGAGATGATGCCATCAAAGCTGCCCCTGTCCTTGAGGTTGCTTTAACCCAAAGAGTCGGTTTGCCGATGTGCGGAGTTCCTTATCACGCCATAGATGCCTATCTAAAAAAGCTCATCACTAAGGGCATCAAAGTTGCTATCTGCGATCAATTAGAAGATTCAAAAGATGCAAAAAACAATTTGGTGAGGAGAGGGGTTACTCGTGTTATCACACCGGGAACTGTTATTGAGGACTCCTTGCTTGAGGCAAAGACAAACAATTTCCTTATGTCCATTTATCATGACGAACCTTTAAGCCAAACCGCTTTTACCTCAGTGGATATTTCCACAGGCGATTTTTTTTTAGGGCTGTGCGATGAAAAACTTATCGATGGCGAGATAACAAAATATAACCCCGGCGAAATAATTGTCCCGCTCAAAGACACAACTAAGCAAAACCCTCCAACCTATATTTCCAATTTCAAATCCATCATCTCTCCAGTAAACGATTCCTTCTTTGATATGGCTCTGTCTCAAAAAAACATCAAAGAAAAGTTTGGCGATAAGTCTTTTGACGAATTCAACATAAAGCAAAAAGCCGAGATCTGTGCCTGCGGGGCAGTTTTGTCTTATCTCAAAGGAACGCAGCCCAACAGTTTAGATGTCTTTTTTGAGATTAAAAAAGTCAATTTCAAAGATTATATGAGCCTTAGCCCGATTGCCGTCAAAAACCTTGAACTCCTGACCTCGCTGTTTTCGGGCAAGCGGGAAAACTCTTTGCTTGATGTTATCGATTCGACTATATCGCCTATGGGTTCAAGGCTGCTTAGGCAAAGGTTGCTAAAACCGCTTTTAGATAAGGAAAAAATTTCAAGCCGATTGGACGCTGTTCAATTTTTCATTGAGAGACCTCAGCTGAGAAAAGACATTGCCAAAGAGCTTAAAAGTGTCGCAGACATTGAAAGAATTGCTGCAAGGGTTGCCTCTCAAAACGCCTCGCCGCGAGATCTCATAGCCTTAAAAGTTTCTTTGATAAAGGTTGCTCAAATAAAAACCATCTTAGACGCTGCTGGGGACTTTTCATTTGAAGTTCCGCAGACCCAAGATATTGTCGACAATATCTCAAAAACTATAACCGACGAACCTCCTATCCGCTTAAAAGAGGGCAATGTCATAAAGGACGGGGTAAACTCAGAGCTTGACGAATTGCGGCAAATTGCAGGGGACACCAAAACCTATATTTCTAATCTCGAGGCAAAAGAACGTAAAAGTAGCGGGATAAGCAGTTTGAAAATAGGCTACAACTCGGTTTTTGGTTATTACATTGAGCTGACTAAAAGCTTTATTTCCCAAGCACCCGCACACTATATCCGCAAACAAACGCTCATCAATTGCGAGAGATATATTACCGATGAGCTAAAAACCCTTGAGGAAAAAATTCTCTCGGCTCAAGAAAAAATCACAAGGCTTGAAAACAATATATTTGCTGCCATCAGATTAGAAATAGGTGTCTATGCCTCTGACCTTTTAAGGCTTTCGCAAATGATAGCCGAGCTTGATGTGTTTTGCGGCTTTGCAAAAAATGCTGTCGAATATAATTATTCGCGCCCGCAAATAGACGACAGCAGGGACCTTTCGATAGTTGACGGCAGGCACCCTGTCATAGAGCAGACGCTAAAAGCGGGGGAATTTGTCGCAAACTCCGTCAGCTTCAACCAAGATCAAAGGATCATTGTTCTAACTGGTCCTAATATGTCGGGCAAATCAACTTATCTGCGACAGACTGCCTTGATAGTCATCATGGCTCAAATCGGATCATTTATCCCCGCAAAGAGTGCAGTCATTGGAATCGTTGACAACATTTTTACCCGCATAGGTGCAGGGGACAATCTTGCAGGGGGCGAATCCACTTTTATGGTAGAGATGTCTGAGACAGCAACAATCTTAAAGCAGTATAGCGATAGGAGTTTGATTATTCTTGACGAGGTAGGCAGAGGAACTTCGACTTATGACGGTATGTCCATAGCGTGGTCGATACTCGAGTTTCTCTCAGACAAAAGAAAAACAGCAAACAAGGGTTCAAAAATTCTTTTTGCAACTCATTATTTTGAACTCACCTCGCTTGAGGACAAGCTTGACGGGATAGTTAATTTGACGGTGTTAGTTAAAGAGTGGAACGGCGATGCGGTTTTTTTGCACAAAATAATCGCTGGCAAGGCTGACAAATCTTATGGAATTCATGTCGCAAAAATAGCAGGCTTGCCATATGATGTCATAGAAAAGGCTTATCGAATTCTTGAGCTGCTTGAGACTCAGTCCATCGAAAACAGTCAGCCCGAAAATCAGGGGCGATTAGATTTATTCCCGCCCGCCATAAAACCACAAATATTTTCCGAGCTGGAAAGCTTGGACATAAATTCGTTAAGCCCAATAGCAGCTTTCAATTTAGTAAGAGAATGGAAAGATAAATACAAATAGGAGACAAAAAAATGAAAAGGATTAAGCCCATAGCGGCTGTAGTTTTAGTGTTCATCTTGTTTTCACTCGGTCATTCAAAACAAATCGCTGTTGAAAACATATCCATAGAAATACCCGACAGCTGGACAATTATGGAAGTGTCGGAACCGACGCTCATTCTTGCAGAAGCGCCCGTAACGGGAAATTTTTCTACCGTTGTAAGCCTCTCAAAAGAACCGATGACAGCGAAGGGAAATGCTCAAGAACAAAAAGAGTTGAGCATCAAAAATTTACAGAGCATTTTTACGAGCATTAAACTCGTGGAATCTAAAGACAATTATTGGATTTATGAGGATTTGGTGAGTGAAAACGGCACCGCCATAAAACAGATCCAATTCTTTTATGTCAAAGACAATAACGTATACATATTGACTTTCAGTTCTGCTCAATATGCTTTCGATTCACTAAAACCTGTCTTTGACAAAATCGAACAATCGTTTGTTCTCAAATAGAAATGGAGCAATAAGTGTTAATCAATATTTTATCGTCTGAAACCATCAACAAAATCTCCGCTGGGGAAGTCGTAGAAAGACCGCTAAATGTTGTCAAAGAAATCGTTGAAAATTCTTTAGATGCATGCGCCGACACCATCAACATAGAAATTGAGCAGGCGGGCAAAAAGCTTATCCGTATTTCAGACAATGGCGTCGGTATGGACAAAGAGAATTTAGAGTTATCGGTCATCAGATATGCCACAAGCAAAATTTCCAATTTCAACGATTTGTCTCTTATCCAGTCCTTTGGTTTTAGAGGGGAAGCTTTATCGTCTATAGCTGCCGTTTCAAAGCTGGAGATAACGACAAGAGAAAGAGGACAGGAAAGTGCTTGGAAATTAAAAACGGAAGGCGGAAAGGGAATTGAAATTGTGCCGGCAGCCTCAGCTGAAGGACTTATCTGTGAGGTTAGCGATTTATTTTTTAATACGCCGGTCAGAGAGAAATTTTTAAAGAGTAGTGCAACCGAAAAGGCAAGGATAACCGCAACTGTTGAGGAGATAGCGCTTGCAAACCCCGACATCTCGTTTAAGTTGATCTCAGATGGCAAAACATTCTTGTCAGTCTCAAAAACAGACAAAAAGATAGACCGTATCGCAGACATTCTTGGGAAAGATTTTGCCCAGAACTTAAAGAACCTAAAAATTGAACCCCACAAAATTTCCTTAGATATGTTTTACACCGACAGAAATCACCCCCAAAACAACAGAAAATTCCAATACCTATTTGTCAACTCAAGACCGGTAAATTTGCCGAAATGGTTAATCGCATGCGTCCACAATGCTTACAGAGAAACCATTGCCCACGACAAATTTCCCGGTTTTCTTTTTTATATCTCCATCGATCCCGCGGAAATAGATGTCAATATCCATCCGACAAAAAGGGAAATTAAGTTTTCTAATGAGCAGGGGCTTTACGATTTAATTTTTCATGTCCTAAGAGAGGCTCTGATCTCTCACTCTCACCCAAACATTGACATCGTCCCGGCTAAAGAAAGCTCCCCGCAATCTAACATTTACCCGCCCCGCAAAATCTCAGACTACCCTGCAAACAAAAATTCCAGCTCAAACAAGTTTATCTGGCAGAATCAACCGCCTCAAATCTCCCCTATACATATCGGGACGACAAAGCAATACTCGCCGGAAGATTATTCAAAGCTCTATACTAAGCAAGATAAGTTTAATACTGATTTTGACCTTGATATAAATGTTGCGGGGCAGGTGTTTGATACATATATAGTAGTGGAAAAAAGCGGGCAGCTTTACCTATTTGACCAGCACGCCGCTGCGGAGAGGGTTAGATATGAGGCTTATCTTGAGCAGGCCAGCAACAACAACTTAAAAATTCAGCAATTGCTCATCCCAGAAACTTTTACCCTGCCTCGCAGTTTATCCATACAGCTAAAGTCCAACTTGGAGATCTTGAGCGGCTTGGGGCTTAGTGTTGAGGAATTTGGAGATATGTCTTTTAGGGTGCTTTCCTATCCCGCAATACTTGGCAACTCTTCGATAGAAAACATCGTTTGCAAAATCGCAGCTGATTTAGAAAACGACAAGAATGTTGAAATTGAAAAGAAGAAAGAAATTATTATCCGTTCAGCTTGCCGAGCGAGTGTTAAGGCGGGAGATTTCGTTTCCCTGTCTGAGGCAAAAAAACTTATCCATGACTTATTTTTGTGCAAAAGCCCGTTTACTTGCCCGCACGGAAGACCTACTGCTTATTCAATCTCAAAAGATCAATTGGAAAAATTTTTCAAAAGAAAATGAAAAAAATTCTATTCGTTTTAGGGGCAACCTGCAGCGGAAAAACCAAGAAAGCCGTTGAACTTTGCAAACAGGCAAACGGAGAGATCATATCCTGCGATTCACGGCAGGTTTATAAGTATCTCGATATAGGCTCAAACAAAGAAGGGGATTTGGTTGATGACGGGGTTAGAGTGATCGACGGGGTTTATCAACACTTAACCGACATTATTGAGCCAGACAAAACTTACAACGCTGTAACCTTTAGCCAGGCGGCTTCAAAGAAAATTGACGAGCTTTATCAAAGAAACAAACTCCCCGTCATTTGCGGAGGAACTGGATTGTATGCAGGCACCTTATTATACGGGCTTGATGAAATGCCCGCCGCTAACCCCCAAATTAGAGCGGAACTAAAAAACAAATCTGCCCTCGAACTTTACGAGCAGCTTTTGCCGATAGACCCGCAGGCTGCCCTAAAACATAAAAATAACCCGCAAAGACTTATGCGGGCTTTAGAAATAAACATCGTCTCGGGCAAAAATGTCGGAACTTTTGTTAAGGAAAAACGGGCAAGATATTCTTTTGAGATTTATCAAACCGAAGTGGATAGAGAGGAGTTGTATAAGAGGATAAATTTGAGATGTGTCTATATGATTGAAAACGGAATGATTGAGGAGACAAAGAAAGTTTTAGAAATGGGATTTTCTAAAGACTGCTCCGCTTTAAGCGGTATAGGCTATAAGTTGGTGATACGGTTTTTAGATGGAGAAATATCCAAAGAAACTTTGATTGAGGAATTTGCAAAAGAGACAAGACATTATGCCAAGAGACAAATAACTTGGTTTAGAAACAGTTTGTAAATTGAATTTGGGCTTTCTAACAGGGGCAGAAATAAAATGGAACATAAACTTTTAACAAAGCATGCAGGCAAAACAGCTTTAGGAACAATGTTTTCAAGAATTTTGGGCTATGTCCGAGATATGCTGGTAGCAAATTTTTTTGGAGCAGGAATTTTTGCTGACGCTTTCTATGCAGCCTTCAGGATCCCCAACCTCTTTAGACGAATGTTAGGCGAAGGAGCATTTTCCGCAGCTTTCATACCCGTGTTTAGTTACTACCTCCACACCTACTCAAAAGACGAAACCCAGAAACTTATAAATGCAGTCTTTACTGCCTTGCTGATTGTTTTAACGATAATCACGATACTGGGAATTTTCTTTTCACCCATCCTTGTAAAACTCATTGTCTGGGGTTTTGCCGACGAGCCTGACAAACTTCAACTCACCGTAGAACTTGCAAGGCTGATGTTTCCTTTCATCTTGTTCATCTGTCTTGCAGCCTTCCTTTTAGCAGCACTCAACACTCTCTATTCTTTCTTTTGGTCCGCCCTTGCACCGTCAGCATTAAGCTTTGCGGAGATCATTTATATGCTTGCCGTCATACCTATTATCAGTGGGGAGCAAAATGCAATCAAGGGGCTTGCGATAGCTGTAATTGTTGGGGGTGCTATTCATTTTTTCATCCAGTATCCTGTCTTAAAAAAACTAGGCTGGGGCTTAAAGTTTAGCCTCAACCTAAAACATCCCGGCATAAAGAAAATCGCTCTGCTTATGATCCCATCAATAATAGGTCTGTCTGTGGATCAAATAAATGCTTTCGTCGACAATATCTGTGCTTCTTTCTTGCAAGAAGGGGCTATATCAGCTTTATACTATTCAAACAGAATTATGCAGCTTCCTTTGGCAATTTTTGGTCTCGCTTTATCGACAGTCGCCTTGCCTGCGATGTCCCGAGCGGCAGCACTTAAAGATATTGTCGGCTTAAAGAACTCGCTAAATTTTTCAATAAGGCTTTCGCTTTTTGCTCTCTTGCCGGCAGGGCTTGGGCTGATGCTTATCGGGTATCCGATAGTTCAAGTTTTATTTGAAAGGGGGAGCTTTGATTCTTATGCCTCATTGACGACAAACAATGCCCTTTTCTATTACGCCTTAGGGCTTCCTTCCTTTTCAATAACCAAACTTTTTGCAAACGCTTTCTACTCCTTTCAAGACACCAAAACTCCCGTCCGAACAGCAGCTGCGTCTATGATACTGCATGTTATTTTGTGCATAGTTCTTATGTATCCGATGAATGTAGGAGGGCTGGCTTTGGCGACATCAATTGCTGGTTATTTCAATTTAGCATTGCTCGTGATTTTGCTGAGAAAAAAGATCGGGGCGCTTGGAATTAAAAAAATTGTTCTCTCAACAACCAAAGCCGCCACTGCCGCCGCAGCAGCCTGTTTTGGCACCTTGTTTATCTACTCCTCTCTCAATTTTAATGTCTATGCAGCAGTCTTTGTTTCTATTGTCTCTGCCTGCATAATTTTTGCCGTCATATCTAAATTTTTGAAGTCCGAAGAGCTGGATATATGTATGTCTATATTCACAAAAAGGAGAATCAATGGTTAATATAATTCTGTCGTCTTTTGCGGTCATATTCCTTGCTGAAATGGGAGATAAAACTCAGCTTATGACAATGTCTTTTTCAGCCAAATACGGAATTTCGACAACATTGAAAGCTATTTTTATAGCCATCTTGATAAACAGTTTTATCGCTGTGGCGGTCGCATCGTTTATCTTTTCAATGTTTCACGGCAACATAATTCAAGTTATATCCTGCATCGTTTTCATAGGGTTTGGCGTGTGGAATTTGATCAATCAAAAAGACAAAGACGAAAAGAAAAAAGAGGAAAAAGTGATACTAAACCCTTTAGTTACAATCGCCGCATTTTTCATTATTTCAGAGGCAGGAGATAAAACCCAGATAGCGACCATGCTCTTGTCGATACAAACAAATACCGCCGTCCCAGTGTTTATCGGTGCATCCGCAGGGCTCTTTGCCGCAAACATAATTGGAGCTTTGGTGGGGGGATATTTGGGAAAGAAAATGCCAGAAAAGATGATAAAAATAGTATCCGCCATCGTGTTTATACTTATTGGAATAGCTGGGCTTATTAAAATATACATTGCTTGATAAAAGCATGGCAAAAGGGGATCAAAATGGTCGACGAAAGAAACAAAAAGATTGGGCAAATTCCAAAGTTACCGGGTGTCTATATCATCAGGGACGGGCTGGGAAACATAATTTACATTGGCAAGGCTGTGAAATTAAGAAATCGAATCGCTTCCTATTTTAATGCCGACATCGGATCTAAATCCGCTGCGATAATTTCTGCCATGAGAAAAATAGATTACATTTTGTGTGCATCGGGGCGAGAGGCTTTGCTGATAGAACGGCAGCTGATAAATAAAGTTAAGCCTTACTTTAACTCTATGTGGAAAGACGACAAGAGCTATCCGTATATAAAACTTTCAATCAACGAGGATTTTCCAAGACTGTTTTTAACAAGGAAAAAATTAAAAGATTCCGCCCTTTACTTTGGTCCGTATCCAGAAATTTTTTACATCAAAAAACTTGTTCGTTGGCTCATCAAACTCTTTAAGATAAGGCAGTGTAAAATAGAATTTTCTCAAGACAACCTACCGCCTCTAAAAAAAGTTAAGTCGTGCATTTATGCCCACACAAATCTTTGCTTGGCACCGTGCATCAGCAAAATTTCATCCGCTCAATACAAGGAAAACATTAAAGACTTGGAGGATTTTCTAAACGGGAAATTCAAAAAACTCTCCAACCTGTGGAAAGAGCAGATGAAAACTTTTAGCGACAATTTAGAATTTGAAAAAGCATCCGAAATACGCGACAGATTGTTTGCAATTGAGAGCATGGCTGAACGGGTGATGATAAGCGAAATAAGCCAAGACGAAATAAATCAATCCATCGACAGATCCGACAGCCTTAACGAGCTAAGACAAATTCTTCACGCAGACAAACTTCCCGTAATTATCGAGGGTTTTGACAATTCAAACACACAAGGGACAAACCCTGTGGCATCGATGGTGAGATTTACAAACGGGCTTCCCGACAAAAAAAATTACAAACGATTTAAGATAAAAACTGTCTTTGGCTCCGACGATTTTGCGAGCATGAAAGAGGTTGTTTTCCGCAGATATTCTTCTCTCATCAGGAAAAATGAAAAGCTGCCTGACTTGATTGTTATCGACGGAGGAAGGGGTCAATTAAACGCTGCTTTGGACTCTCTGTGGAAACTAAAACTTAAAATTCCAATTATCTCTTTAGCCAAAAGAAATGAAGAAATTTATTTTCCCGACAAAGACACCCCTTTAGTTTTAAGCAAAAACTCAAAAGCGTTGAGATTGCTTCAAGCTGTGCGAAATGAGTCTCATAGATTCGCCTTGTCATATCACAGACTTCTCAGAAAAAAGTCGGAAGGCTTTTAAGCAAATCTGCCGATGAAAATATAATGGCAGACAGATATTTGCAGCTTATCAGTGGAAAAAATAAACAAAAAAGGAGTTCTATAATGAAATTTTATCCTCTACATTTTATCCCCATACCCAAACAAAAAATCTGGGGAGGCAACAAATTAAAAGAACGATTCAATAAGGATTTTCCGCCTAATGTCGGAGAGAGCTGGGAGCTGTCTTGCTTAAAAGACAATGTCTCCATAATCAAAAACGGGGAATTTGCCGGGCAGGATTTTTGTTCGATTATAAACCGTTACCCTGAGGAAATTCTTGGCAAAAAAGTGATGAAAAACGGAGGGGAATTTCCTTTGCTTTTTAAGCTAATCGACGCTAAAGATAATCTATCCATACAGGTTCATCCCGGTGATGATATTGCCAAAGCAAAATACAACTCTTTTGGAAAAACCGAGATGTGGTTCATTTTAGATGCCGACAAAAACGGAAAAATTCTCTGCGGGTTCAATAAAGATATTTCAAAACAGAACTACCCCGCTTTAGTTGAAAGCGGAGAGATAGAAAATGCCTTAAATGCTTGCCAAACCAAAGCAGGAGATGTTTTTTTTATACCGACTGGGAGGGTTCATGCGATAGGTGCAGGGGTAGTTTTGGCTGAAATTCAACAGACCTCAGACCTAACTTTTCGAATATTTGACTACAACAGGACTGATGAGGAAGGCAAAAAAAGAAAACTGCATATAAACGAAGCTTTGGATGTTTTAGATTTGTCAGCCATAAAAGACTGCAAAACTCCTTATGTCCCGATAAATGATGAAGCAGTAAACATAGTCAAATGCCAATACTTTACGGTCAATTTCATATCGCTAAAAGCTGAAATCAGAAGAAACTTAAAAAACAAAGATTCTTTTGTTGTTTATATGAGCATCGACGGCACTGCCGAGATACTATTTGACGGGGGCAAGGCAACAATAAACAAAGGGGAAACGGTTTTAATACCCGCAAACATAGCGGACATCACATTAAAATCTGGCAACGCTAAACTGCTCGAAACCTACATTTAATCATCTAAAACTCAATTGCTTAAAGGGGGTTTTTTTGGTATTATCGCCCTCGTTATGACAATAAACACAACAGCACTCATCATAATCATTATCTGCCTCATAATAATCACATTAGCAATCGTGGTTTTATCTGTTTGTCTGATATTGTTGGCAATACGGACAAATAGAATAATAAACGAAGTAAACGTTATTTTGAACATACTAAGAGAGGATATTCGGGCTTTCGATAAAGCATCGCATATAGTTGTAAATTTGGCTCAAAAATTATCGCTCCCAATAGCAATAGTTTCGAATTTCATATGGAGCAAAGGCAAAAAAAATAAAGGAGGCAAAAAAAATGTCTGACAAAAACAATACTTTATTAGCTTTTTTGATAGGAGGGGTTATCGGAGCTGCGATAGGAATTCTTTATGCTCCCAAAACAGGAAAAGAAACAAGAGAAGATTTGAAAAGAATAGGGGAAGATTTCTCTAACAACCTTTCTGATCTTGCAGGTGATGCCAAAGAAAAAGGCCGCACATTTTATGAACAGGGCAAAGAGAGACTCTTGTCTGGAAAAGACAAACTAAACGAAGCGATAGAAGAAGGAAAAAAGGTTTTCAAGAAGTATCAAGAAGAAGATGAAGAATAAAATGGAAAACAGTTTCCGCTGGGGTAGCTCAGTTGGTAGAGCACAGGTCTGAAAAACCTGGTGTCGGCAGTTCAATTCTGCCTCCCAGCATATCCTTAAAATTAAAACGATTTATATTGTCTTTGAATATAAATCGTTTTTTTTTGAGTTGATTAAATATTGAGTTCAAGCCAGCAAACCTTTTATGTTTCTAAATTAAACAACCCCGCCTAAAAAGCGGGGTTTTTTATTTTTTTATGTATCAAAACCCATCAAAATCACCAAAAAACACATAAAAAAGCTCGAAAATCCAGTATATTGCATATATAAATCCATTTATAATTAACAATTTTTTAATTTAACTTACATCAAAACTACTTGATTAACAAACAACAATAGTTTACACTACGAGTATCAAAGTTGTAGTTGTTATGCCTCAAATGTTCTGACAATGTTACGAAATACTAAACGAATCTGGATTTATATTTTTGCTTGGAAAGTGGTCGCATTTTAACTTTATGGCAAAAACAATTAATAGGAGGCAAAATGATGAGAGCAAAAAAAGAATTGAAAACATTAACAATCTCGCTTCCGCGAGGAACAAAAGAAATCTTGTCGGAAGCAGCAAAGAACGAAAACCGTTCTTTAAGTAACTACCTTATCAATGCCGGTCTTGAAAGGTTTAAAGAAAAACAAAAAAAATAACAAAAGCCATCTTTGATGATGGTTTTTAGGAGAAAAAAATGAATACGGACCAAGTAAAAGAGCAGTTTGATTTTATCGCTGAAAAATATGACAGACAAAGACGATATTTTATCCCTTGTTTTGATGATTTCTATAAAACATCGATTTCTCTGTTGAAGTCGTATAGATACAGTTTTGACAACATCGTAGATTTAGGAGCTGGAACAGGTTTGCTGACAATGGAAATATTCAAAATGTATAGTTATTCCAACTTTACTTTGATCGATATTTCGCCTGAGATGTTGAGCATAGCTAAAGAAAGGTTTAACGGATTGGATAATTTTGAATATGTAGAAGGAGACTACACGGAAGATATACCTATAAATACTTGCAGCTTGATATGTTCGGCTTTATCCATTCATCACTTAGAAAAGCCAGACAGAAAGCAACTATACAGCACAATTTTTAAAAAGTTGGACAAGGGTGGATGTTTCATAAATTTAGATCTGTTTATGGCTGCCTCGCCAAGGATCAATAATTTGTATACCGACTGGATAAACTATTACACAAACAAAACAGGAATCAACGGAGGGGCCAAAACGACTAAAGCCAAGAGGCAGCTGTTAGATAAAGAAAGCACAGTGAGAGAAACGATAGATTTGTTAAAGAAATGCGGTTTTGAAGATGTGGAGTGTGTATACTCGTTTATGAAGTTCGGAACGATAATCGCAATCAAGGAATAAAGTCGTTTAAATTCACTTTTATCTGCAAAAGATGGGCTAATTTGGCATCCTTTAGCCTTACCGGAGCCTCTCTTGTCGTTTTTTTTGCAAAAGGCACCTAAATAGGTATAATGCCGACGCTTTAACGCTGTATAAAATACAGTCTACACGCAGTTGAATTGGCTACATGTCCCTAAAAAAGG
>JAITBH010000030.1 GCA_031283745.1 Candidatus Ectomicrobium neotermitis
AAACGAACTTTGTCGATGCCCATAAAATAGGCAAGACAGTTTTTCATCTCTGGTTTAGACAAAAACAAGGTGCAGGCGGTTTGAGCCATCGACTCGATTATCAAAACTCCCGGCATTATCGGTGCCCCCGGAAAATGTCCCTGAAAAAAGCCCTCATTTCCGCTTACGCATTTATATCCTACTGCCCTCATCGGGTCATTTTCGTCTAATTTCACCTTATCAATCATCACAAAAGGGTATCTGTGCGGAATGATTTTTAGTGTTTCCTCGTGAGACAACAACTTTTGCCCTTCTTTTATCTCTATCATAATGTCCTCCTTTTTTTTATTTGCAGGCGTCCCACCTGAACGGCAGGGAACGACAGGGAGCGAAAGGGAACTACAGGGAAAGAAAGGGAACTGCAACGACAAAAACTACGGCACGACACGGCAACGACTTTAACGGCTTTGCAGGCGTGGGTCAAATTCAAATATGACGAGACGGCGGGAGGGTTTGAAACCCTCCCCTACATTAGTCGATGTTTTTGCCGTTGCAGTTCGCCGTGGTTGTGGCAGTTCCCTGTCTTTCCCTTTTTTTCTCTTTTTTTCCCCTTTCTTTCCCTTTCTTTCCCTAACCACTAACCACTTGCCGTTAGCAGCTGTGCTCGCTTAACGAACTCTTTGACAAAGTTGATATTGTTTTTGTGGCCCGGCCTTTGTGCAACTATCTGCGCCTTTATCTGATGACCTGCTAAGTAGAGGTCGCCGATTAAATCTAAGGTTTTGTGCCTAACAAACTCATCATCGTATCTCAAAGGTTCGGTGTTATGTATGCCTTCAAGCCCTATAACTATCGCATTTGCCATCGAACCGCCAAGACCTAAGTTGTTCTTTTGCAGCGCCTCTATCTCATAGTCAAAACAAAAAGTTTTGGCGGGGGCTATCTCTTTGATAAAAGTTTCTTGATTGATATTTGTGATTGCAAACTGCTGATGTTGGAGGTAGGGGTGGTCAAAAACGATTGAGCATTGTATTTCAAAACGTTCGCAGGGAAAAATTGAATAAACGCTCTTGCCGAACTCAAACCTCATATCCTTTTGAATGGTATAGATGAGCTTGTCTGCGGAAAGCTCCCTTTTGCCTGCATCTAAAAATGCTTGGGCAATGAGTTTTGCCGAGCCGTCAAGTATGGGAGGTTCGGAACTGTCTATTTCAACTATTAAATTGTCTATGCCGAAAGCGTTTGCACATGCCATTATATGCTCTATGGTATAGACGATTGCCCCGTCTTTTGCAATGACGCTGCCCCTGACCGCTTGGGACGACACTGCGTTTTGCCAACTTGCCTCAATTTCAATCTTTACGGGCAAATCGACTCTAATAAATCGAATGCCTTTGTTATCTGTGGCGGGCTTTAAGGTGATTTTGCTGATCTTGCCCGTATGTAATCCTATACCCTCAAGAGATACTTCTTTGTCGACTGTATTTTGTTTGACCACTATTTGTCTCCCATTTTGTCTTTTAAGACCCGAATATCTTTATACATCTGGGTCAATTTTCTCATCGTTGCCCTGATTTTTATGCTTTGCCCAAGTTCCGCAATTGGGTTGCCCCCGACTTTCTGCCCATCTTTGAGGCTAGCCGATACCGCTGACTGACCCGCCACCGTAACATTGTCGCCGATGGTGAGATGACCCGCTACGCCCGTTTGCCCGCCTATAATAGTGCTATTGCCGATCTTAGTAGAGCCTGCAATTCCTGCTTGGGCAACAATTAAACAGTTTTTGCCTATCTCAACATTGTGTGCAATCTGAACCAAGTTATCGATTTTTGTCCCGTCTCCAATTTTAGTGGAGTTCGTGGTGGCTCTGTCGATGGTAGTGTTTGCACCTATTTCTACATCGTTTCCTATGACGACATTGCCTATTTGAGGGATTTTCTTGTTTACCTCATTGACTGTTGCAAAACCAAAACCGTCCCCGCCAACAATAACACCGGGCTGCAAGATCACACTGTCGCCTATAACGGTGTCCTCTCTGATGACAACGTTAGGGTAAATTACGCAGTTTGCCCCAATTTTTGACCTCTGACCTATATAGACATTGGCCAAAATTTTGGTTCCAGCACCTATTTCAACCGAGGCCTCTACAATAGAAAAAGCCCCGATATAGACATTCGGGGCTATGAGTGCATCTGGTGAGACAGATGATTTGGGTGAAACTTCATTTTTGAAGGCTGCAAGACGTTCTTTGGCTATTAGCTCTAAAACGATTCCATAAGCATATTGACTATTAGCGACCTTGATGAGATTAATTGAGTCAAACTGACTATCGTCTATGTCTTTAGAAATGAAAATGACACCTGCTTTTGTGTTTTTAGCGGTGTCAAGGTATTTCATATTTCCCAAAAAAGAGACATCAGATAACCCTGCTTCTGCAAGCCCTGAGGCATTTGTTACCGTTTTGACTTTGTCATTCCTTCTAACAAGCTCCCCTTCGACAACTTGGGAAAGCTCTTCAAGTGTTAATTTCATTGTTTTGACCTCTAAAAAATGTTTCCTATCGAGAAATAGAACTTCTGCAACTTCTCTCCAGTTTTGTGGTCTAAGCCATAGCCCCAGTCAATTCTTAGCGGGAACATCGGCGTAGCAAACCGTATTCCAAAGCCCACTCCAGAACGAAGATTGTCCTCGTCTGTTCCTATATCTGTGTTGATTGTCGTCATATCCTTCCAAGAACCCCCTATGTCATAGAAAAAAACTCCCTGCAAAATTGTGCGCCGCCTATCCATAATGATGGGGAATTTATACTCAACATTGACAATGCTCATCACTGTTGCACCACCGGGATAGCCTATTTGCTGATAATCATAGCCCCTGACCGTGTCTGCCCCACCTATATAGTAGCGTTCATAAAGGGGAACTTGCTGATAGGCCTCTAAGGGAGTACCGTTTTCGTCCGTGTCATTGTTATAGCCCACAACTCTTGCGATTGTGAAATTTACGCCCAGCACAAAACGCCAGAAAGTCGGGAAATACCAAGATGATCTAAAAGAGGTTTTGAGGAAGTTCGTGTCGCCGCCAAGCTTATCGCTGGCAAGACGGGTGGTAAGCGACTGCCTCTGTCCGCGAGTTGGGTCAAAGTAGACATCACGGGTATCGTAGGCTATTGAGGTTATTATGCTTGAGACATTATCTCTTGAAATGCCCGTATCGCTTAGAAATTTCAGGTAAGAATAAGCTTCGTTTGCATTGTCTGTGTTGAAATTGTAGTCAAAAAGCCTGACATGCTCATAAGAATATCCCACCGAAAGGAAAACCACATCGCTAAATCTGGGGCCGAGTGTTATGGCTCCGCCTGTTCTCCCTTCTCTGTAGGCACTGGTTACGATGTCATAATCACGGGTTCTCTCGATTTGATAACCGCTTAAAGTGAGGCTGACATTCCTGTCAAATATGTAAGGCTCAGTCCAATCTATCTGATAGTTCCTGCGGGCAGAAGCGCCAAAACCAAACTCAGCCATCAAGTTTAGCCGCTGACCTAAGCCAAACAAGTTCAAATGCTGAAGCTGCAAAGACCCGACAAACTCATCAACAGACGAATATCCTATACCTGCCGAGACCATACCGGGCCGTCCCTCCGTAACATTGATGTCTAAGTCCATAACATCTCTTTGGCGGGTAGGCATAAGCTGAGGCTCGACTGCATCTATAAAACCTAAATTGTAAATCCTCTCAACGCTGCGGCGGACTAAGTTTGCGGCTAAAGGGTCGCCTGTCTTTAAGCGGACTTCCCGCCGAATGACTTTTTCTTTGGTGGATTCCAGCCCATTGATATAAATGTTGCCGACAAAAACCTCTATCCCCTCTTGTATCTGGAAAGAAATATCCAAAATCCCGTTGTCCCGTTTATATTCGGGACCAATCTGAGCGTAGAGATAACCTTTGTCCGAATAGGTCTCATAAATAGCCTGCAAGGTATCGTTTACCCCGCTTTGCTTATAAATTTTGCCTTTCTTTAGCTTGATGATTTTGTCCATATTTTTATCCGGCACCACATTGTTGCCCCAATAAGTGATCTCGCCAAGTTTATACTGCTCGCCCTCGCTGACGACTATGGTTATGAAAATTTTGGTTCTGTCCTCGTTATAGCTGATCGATGACAAGGTCAACTGATAGTCGATAAAGCCGTTTTCCTTATAGAAAGTGTCTACGGCGGTAAGGTCTGCACGATAAAGATCCTCATTGAAAACCTTTTTGGGACGGGTTTTCTTTATCAGACGCAGAATTTTGCGCTCTTTGTAGAAAGAGGTTCCCTCGACATCGACACCGCCGATGGTAACTTTGTTGTTTTCTGTGATTAGGACATTGATTGTCATCTTGTTTGTTGAAGGGTTTGTGGTGGGATATGCTTCTATTTGAACATCTGTGTAACCTCTGTTTTTGTAGAGGGTGCTGATTTTTTCAATGGATTCGTCTAAGTCCAATTGATTGAAATAACCTTTCTGCTTCAAAACGCTCTCGCTTCTAAGCTTTCCTCTTGAAAATTCTTTGTTGCCCTTAAAGTCAATTTTTTCGATATAGGGTCTTTCCTCAACGGTGATGGTCAGCTGGCCGGTGTTTTCATTGAAATCGTATTGTATGTCATCAAAAAAATTCAGCTCGGATATTGCTTTTATGTCCTCTCTTATTGCTTCATCAGAAAAAACTTTGCCTCTTTTCTGTGCCATTTCTGACAAAACTGCTCTTTGTTTGACATTTTTAAGCCCTAAAACTGACACATTGCTTATTACATCGCTTTGGGCATTTGCAAAAGGGGCGAAAACGAACAGGGCAAACACCGCAAAAACTAAAATTCTCCTCATCAATCTCCTCCGTCATATATGTTTTTTTAATTAAATTTCTTTCTGATTTTTCTAAAGCTGGGGCGATTATAGCATATTTGGGTATACCCCCCTGTGAGCCAAAAAACCCCAAATCTCGTCTCAAAACACTCTCAAAACACCTCAAAAAAGCTGCCTCATTCCGGGCCGGGGACAGGGAGCAGGGGGCGGCGTTTTCCGCCGAAGCGAATTTGCTGCTGCAGCATGATCCTCTGATCGGGCTGATAGAGATCTGTCTGGGTGGGAAGTTCATAAGTTACATCCAAAAACAGGCTGTTTGTCAGCCTATATTTCATCTCAAGCTCATGTCTTAATGTCAGCTCTTCATTATTAATGTTGGTTTCGGCATTGTTGACATTGAACTGATCAAAAATTATCGAATAACCAAACATCATTTGATTGGTGATATTTTTTTCAAATGAATATTTTGCCCCGTAAAGGAGGCTCGACAACCCTCCGGGCACAGCGGCGGCATTGTTATTTGAAGCGGGGACTGCCACCCCTTCATCAGTGGTTTCAACTGTTCCGCCTGTCGAGGCTTGCCGTTTTTGTGCATTGGTGTTGACATAAGAAACCCTGAAATTGTCTACAAGCCCCGTTCTCCTAAGCACTGCCTGAGTAAAAGGGGTTACAACCATATCGCCAAAAAGCCTAAATGCCCTCTGCTGAATATATGACGATGATGCCTCTCTCATATATTCATCATTTGAATTGTTGCTTTCGGAATTTATCAGCGACAAAACATCCTTTGATTCCATAGCGGGATTGCTTTTTAAGGAAAGTTTTAACTTGAGATCCTCTAAAGTTGACCTGTCGACATTTATCCTCATGCTTTCCTCCTCACCAGTCCTTGAGTTGATTATCTGCGTGTCCGCTTCGCCCGTGATATAAAGCACATTGTTTAATATCTCGACCTTTGCATCGATGATATCGAAGGTAGAGGAAAGATAAGAAATATAACCGCTTTGGCTATCGATTATGCCCCGTATTTTGATATTGGGATACATCCCGCTGATATTTAGGCTGCCGTTTATGAGGGCGGACATTACTTGGTTTTCATAGCGGGTATTTTTGCCTGATATTAAGTCGACATTGTATTCGATGGAATTAAATAGCGATGATGGGTCTTGAGGCTGTGCAACATAGTTAAACCGGCTGTTTTCAAGAACGATTGTGCCGGAAAGCTTGGGTTGATCAAGGTTTCCAGTGAGCGTTAGGTCAAGGGTAGGATTTCCTTTTGAGGCATCTTTAAGCAGAGAGCCTGATATTGGGAAAAAGGACAAGCTCACAGGTATGCCTTTGTCTGTTGTAAAAATTCTGATGTCCATATCCTCTAACTCCATCCCGCCTATATTTGCCCCGCCTGTAACATTTATCTGCCCATTGCCTGACTTAATGACGAAGTCGTTAATTGTCAACTTATTGTCAGCCCAGCTGATGTCGATGTCTAATTCTTTTATTCGTCTGATGACATCCTGCATATCGAGCTTTGCATTGCTGATCTTTATCGACCCGCTGTTTTGCGGTGCTTCGACTGTTCCCTCAATACTGCCGTTTATGAGCAAACTGCCCGCTCTGGGTTCAAGAAAGCCGTCGGTCAAAATCTCTAAAGCATTGAGTTGTGTGTCTTGGAGCGAATATGCGACATTGATGGGCTTTTTTGAAAGCGAGGGTTTGACATCTGGGTCAAGCCAGAAAGGGAAATTGCCGCTCACAAACAGATTTATGCCCTTGCTCTTATAAATTTGGACATCTTTTATCTGGAGATTATTTTGTGCAACCTCAAAGTCTATATTTGCATAATCGTATGGAATGCCCATAACTGATCCTTTGGTGGAAAACATCGCAAACTTTATGGCTGGGTTAGAGAGATCGCCCTTTGCCTCGACAGAAAAATCAACTGCCCCGTCGCTGTCTATGTCAAGGTCAAAAAGGGAAAAGAGAATGTCTAAATCGATGACATAGCCCCTGACATTTAGATTGAAATTATCTTTATCCGCCACCCCGCTTGCCGTAAAAATGGACTCCCCTGCTGAGATCTTAAAAAGCACCACCTCAGGACGTTTTGAAAGGTTAAGGATCAAATTCATATCGGCTTTATTGACTGCCTCAGCCTTGTGATTTAATGTGATGAGATTGTTTTGGATGCTGTAATCAACGATGTATTTAGACAGCCGCAGCCTATTTATCCAGAAATCGTCTAATTTAGCCTTCCCCGTATGCTTTGATCCGCCCGCCTCTTTTTTGAGCGTCCCCTCAACATTTATCTTTCCAAAAATATCTATCTCATCGCTCAACTGGGCGTTCACTAACTGCATATCAAGGTTATACTCCCCATTTCCGGGCCGATAAAAGCCTTTGATGTTTTGGATTTCCATCTCTCCCGCCTTTATGAAAGCACTGTCGACAGACAAAAGGGTTCGGCGGATCTGATTATTTGACCTAAACTCGTCAACCTTTTTCCCAAAAATTGAAACATCTTTGCCATTGACAGAAAGCCTGATAGCCGGCACGCCGCGCCTGTTTTCAACTACACCGCTCCCTGAAATTGAACCTTTAAGCCCAGCCCCTTCAAAAATTCCAGCTTTTGATGCGACGGCAAGATCGATGTCTGCAAATGTGAGCCTCAAGGGTTTTATTGATGAGAAGTCCCCGGCAAACCGTATTTGCCCCTTTTCCCCTATCTTTATCTCGCCCTTTTCTATCTTGGTGTGCCCGTTTGTCTGCGTATATTTTGCTTGGGCATAGATAAAAACTTCATTGTATTTGCCTTCGCTTATTTCAATGTCAGCGGAGAGGTCGAGATTATCTATCAGCCCAGAGACCTCAAAGTCAGCATTTATGATAGCCGAAAAGCCATGTTCCTCACTCAAAACGACATTGTCCTGCAGATCGATAGATGCCCAGAGGGTTTTTGCGGGCAAATTGTATTTGAGGCTACCCTTTAAGCCGTTTTGGGCGGTGAGCTTTGATATTGAAATTTCATCTTTAGATATTGAGGCTTTTGCCGCAAAATTTTCAAAAGATATGCCGAACCCTTTAACAAAGCCGTCTGTAATAAGCCCGTCTATCTGATTTTTGCCGTCATATTCGCCCCGAAATACAAGCTTTGCATTAAAGTTGCTGCCAAAAAGCAAGAAATCGTTTAGCTCAAAGTTTACTGCGGAGTTCTTGTTAGCCTCTGAAAAGCCCAGATACCCATCAGCTTTGACAAAGGTTTTGCCGTTTTCGTCGGTCAAGGTGAAGTTGTTGAGGTTTATGTGATCATCATCGACTTGACCCTTGATGGAGAGGGTTCTGTATTTGTTTCCGTAAAACACACCGTCAAAAATGTCTATGTCTGCCTCAAGATTTACACCTTTCTTGTAGACAATAGTCCCGCTTGCCGAGCCGGTGATATCTATGCCCGTAATTCCGACAAGCGCCAGAATTTTGTCTATCTTGCCTTTGGAAAATTTGAAATCAATCAAGATGGGCGATGTGCCTTCGAATATGGAGTCAAAAATCAGAAAGTCGTCTGTGGTATAGAAATTTATATGGCTTTGACCGTCTTTGTTTTCAAGATAGCCGAAAATATTAAAACGCGCCGAGTTGAGATTTCTGAAATTGATCACCGAAAAGTCTATACGGCCACCCTTTTCATCGATAGAGCCGACGATTGAGACTGTTCCCGCTGAGTTACTCATGCCGCCAAGCGGCAATTTGCTTGCGGCGACATTGTTAATATCTATCGAAGCACTTTTGTTTGGAATATCTATCCATCCCCCGCCTTGAGTGATGCCGTTTGAATAAATCTGAAATTCGACAAAGGCGGAAGGCAGACGCTTTATGACAATCTCATTTCTTAGCCCGTAGCGGTATATAATATTGTATAGCCCCTCCGATGTTTTAGAAACATTGACATCAAAATCCCCCAGATCAAAGCCGTAACAAATGAACTTGTCCGTCTCAAAGCGGACTGTATAGGAGTTGATGTGGTCAAAGGTTGAATTGATTTTTAAGGACGCATTGAGGTTTTTGTCTATTTTTGAAAGCTCGATGACGCTCGATAAAACGAAAGTTTTGAGGTCTTGAGATGAAAGGTTTAACTTGCCAAGCGAGCCGTCAAGAGCAGCCTTGAAACTTTTCCCGCTCTTTACCGCCTTGCCCTGCATATTCACAGACTCCTCATCGGGGGAGGCGATGCCTATTGAGATGTTTTGACTGAAGTCGAGTTTGTCTAAGTTGATTGTCCCGTCAGCTGATGAAAACCAGCGGGACCGGCCGTCAATTTCTGCATAAAAAGAGGTATTGACGAGATTTCCTTCACCTTGGGCAAGCTCAATTCCAAAAACGGCTTTATATTTCTGATATTCAAAAGCACTCGAGAGGGCAATTTTCCCGCCATAAAGTTTCCAGTCGATATTTGAGACCTCATAGACATTTTCATCACTTTTTATCGAAAGCTTTTCAATGAGAAGGTCGAAATTGTCTACACGAAAGAGCTGTTGGGCTATTTTAGATATGCCGGTGCTGTCAAAATCCCCATTTGAGGCAGGGAAATTGTCTAAATCGACAGAAGTGTCTGCGATGAGGACTTTGATTTTTGGGAAATTGCGGGCTTGGGACGGGAAAATCGGCGGGCTGACCTTGATGAGAACCTTGTTTATGACAATTGCGTCATTGACTGTAACCTTGTTTATCCAGATTGAGGGCATAAAAAGAGAAGCGGACATAAAATCAATTCTGATTTTTTGCCCGCTCAAGTTAGACAAGAGTTTTGCTGTAATTTGTGCTGATGTAAAAGACAAAAGGGTTGAAAATAAAACGAAAAATGTTCCGGCAAGAAAAAAAACGGCAACTCTGTGATGTTTTAGATTCATATTTTTGTCCATATTTTTGATTGATTTGATGATTTGACAATTTGATTAACGCCTAAGCACCGCTGATTATGCCCGGCGATAAGCAAAAAAATAAAACACCCTCCGCTTTGATTTTAAGCGAAGGGTTTTTTATGGCTGATACTTTTGATTTCGATTATTTTGAAATAGGGGTTCCGCTTGACCTTGCTAAAACCTTAAACCCTTCGATGAGTATAGCTGTCGTTTTGCCGGGCTTGCCGTCAGCTATTTGCCGCGAGTCTGCACAAACAACAGGTATCACCTCGGCGGCGGTTCCTGTAAGAAAACATTCATCTGCTGTATAGACATCATACATCGTAAAAAGTTCCTCTCGGACGGGAATAGAGAACCTGTTTTTGGCAAGTTCTATGACTGCATTTCTTGTTATCCCCTCAAGTGCACCCGCTGATACAGGCGGAGTTTTTAGGATGCCGTGTTTGATGATGAATATATTGTCGCCCGTGCATTCCACAACATAGCCGTTTCCATTGAGCATAATCGCCTCAACTAAACCTGCCTTGACTGCCTCCATCTTTGCCAAGATATTGTTTAGATAATTGAGCGACTTGATATTTGGGCTGAGACTGTCTGAACGTATTCTGCGGGTAGAGGCTGTGATAACCTCAAGCCCTTTTTCATACATATCTTGAGGATACAATTCGATAGCGTCTGCGATGATAACAATTGAAGGGGGTGCAATGCAGTTGCGGGGGTCAAGCCCTAAGTCTCCGATGCCGCGGGTAACTATTAAGCGAATATAAGCATCGTTGAGATTGTTAGCTAATACGGTATCAATGACTGCCCTTTCCATCTCTTTTTTGCTTATCGGTATGGTCAAATCTATGGCTTTTGCTGAATCCCAAAGCCTGTCTAAATGTTCTGTGAGTCTAAACACTCTCGAATTGTAAGCCCTGATACCCTCAAAAATTCCATCTCCATACAGCACACCATGATCAAACACTGACAACTTTGCCTCTTCTTGCGAAACTAAACTCCCATTGATGTAGATCTTCATTTTATTCCTCCATCCTCCATTTTTAATATCCGATCGGATTTTGATGCCAACTTCTCATTATGTGTTACGACAATTAAAGTCATCGAATTTTGCGTAGAAATCTCAAACAATAAATTCTCAATTCCTGCCCCAGAATTTGAATCAAGGTTGCCGGTGGGTTCATCAGCAAAAAGAATTTTTGGCGAATTTATTAAAGCCCTTGCTAATGCCGCCCGCTGCTGCTCTCCGCCTGAAAGCTCATTTGGATAATGATTTTTCCTGTCTGAAATTTCTATCCGCTCAAGCATTGCCTCTGCCCGTTTTAGATATTCATCTTTCTTGTCCCACACAGGTATGAGAATATTTTCTAAAACTGTGAAATCTGCCAGCAGATAATGAAACTGAAAAATAAAACCGATATTTTCTTTTCTCATCTGCCTCTTGCCGCTATCTGCTAACTCAAAATAATCCTTGCCGTCAATAAGGACTTTGCCCTCCGTCGGTGTGTCCATCAAACCCAAAATATGAATGAGGGTGCTTTTCCCGCTCCCCGAGTGGCCGATGATCGATATTTTTTCGCCTGAGCTAATATCGATATTGATATTTTTAAGTGCTTCGACGGGCTTCAAGTTCTTTCTTAAATAGGTTTTGTGCAGGTTTTCCGTTTTTATATTCATCATTGAGCCCTTATCGCTTCAAGCGGATC
>JAITBH010000044.1 GCA_031283745.1 Candidatus Ectomicrobium neotermitis
TTGCCCTTCATATGAACAGTTATCTGATCATGTATTGTCGGAACTTCATGAGTTTTGTTCGTTTTTGAGGAGGCTGGCAACTTAAACTTCAAGCCAAACTGACCATTATATTGGCTCAGATAATTTTCCATCGAAAAGCGAAAACCTCCCGCTACATATAATGACAAGCCAGTGTTATGACCTTTGGATTTCAGGTCATATTCAAGTCCCCCGTCTAAACCAAAAAACAGTTCTGCCTGCTCATCGGAGGCAATAGCCATTTTGCCGTAATCCTCATGGGCGGCAAAATGCATAGAGTATTCCGCTTGATCTCCTACAGCCAAAATCCCGCCATAACCTTTGATATGGCAGTTCATGTCATTGCTCTTAAACTCATACTTTCCACCAGCTGTTATCTCAAGCCGCATGTATTCCGAATCGTCCACATGCAGGTTCGTAGGGTTCTTAGGGTTGCCCCTATCCTCATAGTAACTCGGCGTTATCAAATATGCACCCTCTATACCTATATAAGGTTTGGCAGTGCTTAATTTTTTGTGTTGATATTTCCGATATATATCCAGCTCAGCCTGACCGCCCAACCTAAAACCGTAGCTGTTGAACTCGGCATCGGAATAGTAGGTTTTCATGAGGGTTATTTTTCGTTCCGTTTTGTTGTCTACATAAACTCCAGCGAGAGCAAAAGTTGCGTCAAGTTTTGAGAAAACACTTCCTCCGCCATAAACACCAAATTCCAGATCTTGTTGCTTGGCCCAGTTATCATCTTGCATCAGATTCCTGTTGCCATAACCGCCAAAAACACCAGCTTTGAAGGTTCGGGTTGTGGCTAAGTCCCAACCAAAACGAACTCGTGAGCCTTTACCCCAAAACCTGCCAAGCGATTGATCGCTGTTATCTACCTCAAAACCCTCAAAACCTGCAATCGTCCAAACTTTGTTGCCAGTCTGCCTGTCAAAAGCAAAGTCCAACATCCTTCCATAATCACCTCTTGCTCCTGCAGACATAACATTTGCCAAAAACGAACCGCTCACGCTGTCCAAATCATGGTGGGCGCGTTTAGGGTTATCGCTATCCTCAATCACATCAGCCAAAATCTCCTCGTCTAAGTCCATCTCCTTTATCACATCGATGACCGCAATTTGATTGTGCGTGAGGTTTGGAATGTTATCGAGGCACTGTGTTCCCATATAGGTCAAAAACATGGAGTTTCCGTTTGATGAAAGCGAATAGACTTTTGGATAGATGAAAGACCCATCTATCGGATGTTCAGCCTTCATCAACGTCACCGTTTTCCCCATTCCAACCTTGCTGGCTGAAAGCGAGTTAATTTTTAAGACGGCGCCCGATGCTATCGTTATCGACGAGGCATCAACCGTGTCGCTTGCGGCATCTTCCGCCTCAAAATCAGCGTCTATGCTAAATGTTCCAGCAATCGTCAAAGTGCCAACTTTGAGTTTGCCCATCTGATTATTTAGCAAAGACAGCGCACCGTTTTGGGAAACCTCAATTTCCTCAACTAAAGGTGCTTTGTCGTTAAAAAATACCTCACCGTTTAAGATGGAAAGCTTCCCTTTTATCTGTGCTGAGCCGTTTATTTCTAACTTGCCCAAGCCAGTTTTTCTTATTAGCGAATCGTTTCCACCGATAAAGGCACCGCCCGACAAGATTACTTTCCTGCCGTGAGCGGCGGTGATGGTCATAGTTGAGCGAGACATATGTATATCGCTTCGACCATCAACATCGCTATTGTTTGCAAAATAAATCTGCATATCCTTTGTATTGGATTCCAGATTTATCTGCGAATCGGAGGCATAAATACCTCCACCACTGCCATCTGAGGAAGTATTGTTTTCTATTCCCACATCGCTATCCGTGATCCCCAGTCGGGATGACTCGATATAAACAGCTCCACCATTTTTAATGGAAGAGTTGTAATAAAAAGAGAGCAACCCATTAGAGAAGGTCATAGCACTTTTAGAAAGAGCAATTGCCCCGCCAACACCATATCTGCCATTGCTTGAATTGTTAGAAACAACAGCAATAGAGCCGACAAAAGACATATTTGAATTGTCCTTCAGATATGCCCAACCTCCGTAACCTAAAACTTCATTCTGATTTGCCTCAATGTAGGAGTTCTCAAAGATCATTTGAGACTCTAACAACTCGACAGCTCCACCATCATGGGCAGTATTGCCCAAAAACAGAGCTTTTGAGCCGGTAAATTTTCCAATAGAGGCAGTTGATGCATAAATTGCCCCTCCATCTCCCAGATCTGCATCGTTTTGAGAAAATTCAACATATCCTCCCTCAAAACTCGCCACCGAACTGTCAAGCGCCATCGCTCCACCTTTGTGGCTTGCATTGTCTCGAAATGTTGAACTGGAGTTTAGAAAGCCCACTAAAGAGTGGGATGCCCCTATAACAGCACCGTTTTCATTTGCTGAGATATTCGATAGAAAGGTTAAAGCAAACATATTGCCCCCCCTAAACATCAAATTATGCCCTCGTGTAAAAAATATGCCGTCTTGCCTCTCTGACAAAGTCAGAGTGAAGTTGTCGCCATAAACCTGTTTGTCATTGCCCAAAATAAGCACGTCGGAACCCTGATTGTTGATAGAACTACCCGTCAGCTCCATTCTGATGAGGTCGTTATAATGGGAATCCCCATCTAACAAACCTTCGCGGAGCCGAGCGTAACTGTCGACAATATATGCCGAATCTGCTTTTTGAGCCGAAACTATAAAAAAAATCGCCAAAAGAGCGGAAACAACCCACTTTTTGACGATTATTTTATTAATAAATAAAAAAATATCGTTATGTGTTTTCAAAATATACCTCTTTGTTAATAACCTTAGAATGTATACTCATACACAACGATACACACAAATTACTCGTCGATTATACACCTTTTTAGGAGCAAAAAGTAAAGCGGAGCCTTCGATGGGACAAAGGACTCCGCTTTTTGCTTTATGTATATTTGAATAGTAAAAATCTACTTCGATACTCTTGTCATCCTCACTTCGCGCCTTAATTCAAGCACTTTTGCTGGGGAGACTGACAGTTCGTCAACGCCCATTCTTAGAAATTCCAAAGTCAGGGAAAGGTCGCCTGCGAGTTCTCCGCATATTCCCACCCAAGCACCATATTTGTGGCCTTGTTCAACAACCTCCCTTATCAACCGCAGAATCGCTCTGTGATGGGTATCGACATATCTCTCAATTTTCTGATTTTGCCTGTCAACAGCCAAAGTATACTGGGTCAAGTCATTGGTTCCTATGCTAAAAAAGTCCACTTCCTGAGCCAAAAGGTCGCAAATGATCGCTGCGGCGGGGGTTTCAATCATTATTCCAATCTCGACTTCCTCATCAAAAGGAATGCCTTCGTTTTTAAGTTCCGTCTGAGCCTCTTTGACGAACCTCTTTGCCTCATCAACTTCCCAAATTGAGGCAATCATCGGGAACATTATCGCCAAGTTTCCATAGGCAGATGCTCTATAAAGAGCTTTTAGCTGAGTCTTAAAAACCTCAGGCCTTTCAAAACTCAAGCGAACTCCTCTTAAACCCAAAGCGGGGTTCTCTTCTTTGTCTAAGTTGAAATAGTCAACCTGCTTGTCTGCCCCAATATCCATTGTGCGGATGACGACTTTTTTACCTTTGAGACCTTCAAGAACAGTCTTGTAAGCCTTAAACTGCATTTCCTCATCGGGATAGGTGTTCGTTTCAAAATATAAAAACTCGCTTCTAAATAGACCAATACCCCCGGCATCGTTTTGCAAAACGATGTCTAACTCCGATGGTGAGCCGATATTGGCAAAAATGTCTACCGTATGACCGTCAAGCGAGATGTTTTCTTTGCCCTTTAGCTGAATCAAAAGTTCTTTGTGGGCATCCTCATCAGCTTTTTTGTTCTGCATAGTTGTGAGAGTAATCTCGTCGGGGTCAACATAGAAATTGCCTTTATAGCCGTCGACGATAGCAAGCTGCCCGCTGAAATTTACGTCTAACTCTTCGCCTGCTTGAACGATGGCAGGTATGCCGAGGTTCCTTGCAAGTATTGCTGTGTGGGATGATATTGATCCGCTTGAGGTTACAAAAGCGAGCAATTTGGTTTTGTCGAGCTTTATCGTTTCGCTGGGATTTAAGTCATCAGCAACAAGAATAAAAGCCTCTTCACCCTCTCCCAGTTCGGCTGAGTTGCCCGTCAAACAATCTAAAAGCCTCCCCGAAATATCACGAACATCCGCTGCACGTCCCTGCATATACTCGTCGTCCATCTCTGCAAACGTCTTTGCAAACTGCTCACCCGCAACTGAAACGGCATATTCCGCGGCTACCTTCTCATCTTTAATTGTGTTTTTTATCGAGTCCAAATAGTCCTCATCCTCAAGCATCATCTTGTGAATTTCAAGGACTTGCGCATCTTTTTCGCCGACTTCTTTTACAGCCTTTACATAAAGTTCGGTGAGCTGATCTTTAGCTTCGCTGAGTGCCGTGTCTATTCTCTTGAGTTCATCATCTATCTCCTCATCTTTTATGTATCTCCTCTCAGTCATCTCCTGCTTCTTCTTGTAGTAATACACCTTCCCAATGGCTAATCCTTTGCTTGCACTCTTTCCTTGAATTACTTTCATAAAGAACCTCCTTTATTGATAAACGCCGACTACAAAAAGTCGGATATTTTTATTTGACGTTGAAGTGATCAAGCAAAATTTTTTCTGCTTCATAATTCCACAAGTCCGAATGTTTTTTACAAGCCTCATCAAGTTTCTTAAACAGCGGATCGGTTTTACCCAAAGCCTCAAAATCCGAAAGGGCAGTCAAGGGGAGATTGATCTGAGGGTAGGTCAACTTTTTGCCCCCTCCAGCTTTTGCGAGATTTGCCGTAGCCTCAGCAATAGAGTCAATTCCGCCGATATGGGTAACCATCACAGCAGGGCGAATGGTGCCTTTTTGAGATAGATCCAATGCCTCTTTTAGATCGTCGGTATTGCCGCCCGTAGTGCCAAGAATATGAGTGCTGATATAATGGCAATTGTAGAGGTTTATCTCAGACTTAAATTGGCTATCTGTAGGCCCGGCAAAAAAGTTCAAAGCCCCGTCAAAAGCCAAAAGATTATCGCCAAGCTCGGCAAGTTCTTTTATCGGTGCATAAACAAAAACATCGTCATAACCCTTGCCCTTCGTTATATCCATAAGCGTTTTATATTGATCAGGCTCATTTGCTGAATTTATAAAAAACAGCTCGACACCCTTTGAGGAGGCAAGCTGCTTAGGAATTAGCTCCTCAGCCCTGCTAAGCCTCTGGGGATTAACATCTGTTACGACAATTCTGAGAGGTTTTTTTTCAAGGGATAGCGGATATTCCACAGCACCAAGACCCATTGGACCTGCGCCGCCTAAAATTAAAACATTCCCCCCCTCTTTTATGCCCATCGTGTGATCGTAGTTGCGTTTATTGGTGTGATACATAGCGTGATACCCGCCAATGATGCAGCTCATCGGCTCTGCAAGAGAAGCACCGAAATAACTTTCGCCCTCATATTGAATTAGGCAGTCAAGCTCCATCGCTTCATTTGGAATGATCGCATACTGACTTGCCCCGCCGCAGAAACGATAAGAGTATCCCGGTGAAGCAAGACTTCCTTTATAGTTGAAAGCGGGCTGTATCGTAAACTTGGATCCGACTTGATATTTTTTCTGCCACTTTTTACCTATCTCAATGATGTTTCCCGCAAACTCGTGGCCGATGATAATGGGGTTAATATCGACATCTTGAGGACATCTTTTGTGCTTTTTGCCCTGCCTTAAAAGTTTATAAGTCGACATACAGATGCTGTCGCTAATAATTTTGACCAAAATCTCGTCGTCTTTGATGGCGGGAAGGTCAAACTCTTCAAGTCTTAAATCGTCAGCACCATAAAGCCTAACAGCTTTCGTTTTCATTTTTTTCTCCTCCTCACTTAGAAAGGTCTATAATTTTTACCTGCTCCTGTAACTCGTAAACCAAGTCCTGATCAGGGGCTTTTGTCCCTGATGTTGTTACGGCTCCCGCCGATGCTGCCACTGCCAAAGAAAAAGTATCCTCAAGAGACATTTTGTTGTAAACGCCATAAGCAAAAGCACCGACAAAACTATCCCCCGCCCCAACTGTGGACCTTGGCGTGACATCTAAACCTTTTGCAAATAAAACCCGATCGCCCTGCAAGAGCAAAGCACCGTCCTTGCCCATAGTTAAAGCGACTGTTTTTACGCCCATATCTAAAAACTTTTTGCAAAGGTCGATAATTTGTTCAAGGCTCAAGTCCCCTTTGACATTAAAATATTCCTTTAGTTCGTGCAGATTGGGCTTAATAAAATAGGGCTTAGCCCTGAGAGCCTCCCTAAAAACGTTCCCGTCGGCATCAAGGAAAACTATAGTGCCGCTCTTGTGGGCGCTGCTGATGATCATGCCGTAAATTTCGTCCCCTAAACAGATGGGGGTGCTGCCTGAGAGGATAAGGATATTTCCTCTCTTCATATAGCGGTGAAGCCCGATTACAAAAAAACTAAATTCCGCGGGGGTGATGTCCGGCCCAACCTCATTTATTTCAGTCAAAGCCGAATTGGTGTCGATGATTTTTAAGTTTGTCCGAGTGGCTTCTCTGATCTCCGTAAAATCACAGTCGATCCCCATCTCTTCTAACTTATCAAGTATTTCTTCCCCGCTTTTACCACCAAGAAAACCTATTGCTACGGATTGAAAATCTAAAGCTAAGAGCATTTTTGAAACATTGATTCCTTTGCCACCTGCATCGCTGCTCACTTCATGCAAACGATTTAATTCACCAACATTCAACGCTCCAACTGTTGCTGTTTTATCAAGTGCTGGGTTTAAGGTTACAGTTATTATCATTGTTTTCCTCTCAGTTATAAAAAACGGTTTGCACCAATCGGTGCAAACCGTTTTCAAGGTTTTTATTTCTTCGACAACTCCTCAACGAGTAGGTCATATTCGGGGGCTGCTATTAAGTCTGTCACAGCTATAACCCTTGAGTTCGGGCATTTAGATTTTACTCTGTCCTTCATTTGAGCATGTACCAAGATTATTTCGGGAGAGCCTGAGAGCTGATCGATAGCTGAGTGGATTACACTGATATGCTCAAGACCTGCTTTTTTCAACTTTTTGCGCAACATTGTTTCGCCCATTGCACTAGAACCCATTCCGGCATCGCAAGCAAACACTATCGAGGTGACACCCGATATGTTGCCCTTTGATTGAGATTTCAAAAAGTCTCTTTTTGCTGTGGCGCCCTCTAAATCCTCACCTTTGCCAAAAGCCTTTAGCAGCACAACCGACAAGAGGAAGCTGGTTACAGCTGATAAAGTTATGGCTGAGATGTTTGCAAGGTAGGAGCCCGGTGCTGTCATGATTAACTCTGCAAAAATGCTTCCCGGTGATGCTGGAGCCACTAAGCCTCCGCCAAAGAGTGTAAGTATAAGAATGTTGACAAAGCTTCCCGCTATCATGGCGATGATTAAGATCGGGTTCATAAGCACAAAAGGGAAATAAATCTCGTGGATTCCACCGAAGAAGTGGATGATAATTGCACCGGGAGCACTTGATTTGGCTGTTCCCTTGCCGACTAACCAGTAAGCAAGCAACATTCCAAGCCCTGTGCCTGGGTTTGATTCAACCATAAAGAAAATCGACTTGCCTGTTTCTGCCACTTGAGCTGCACCCATAGGAGTGAACACCCCGTGATTGATGGCATTGTTAAGAAACAGGATTTTGGCAGGCTCAACGAAAATAGAAATTAAAGGCATAAGTCCTCTATCGGCAAAGACTTTTGCTCCCCAACCTAAAAATTCATTTATCCCTGCACAAACAGGACCTATCACCAGAAAAGCAATTACTGCCAAAATTCCGCCGATTATCCCTGCACTGAAATTGTCAACCAACATCTCAAAGCCAGCTTTGACCTTACCTTTGACAGCGGAGTCAAAAACTTTTATCGCTTTTCCTCCTAAAGGTCCCGCGATCATTGCACCTAAAAACATAGGGATGTCTACGCCGACAATTACACCAGCTGTGGCTATTGCACCTACGACCCCGCCTCGCTGGTCGTAAATAATCTTTCCACCTGTGTAACCGATCAAGATGGGCAGCAAATAAGTCAACATCGGACCTACCATCTTGGCGAAAGTCTCGTTAGGTATCCAGCCTGTCGGAATAAAACATGCTGTGATCAACCCCCATGCGATGAATGCGCCGATATTGGGCATCACCATTCCGCTTAAAAACCTTCCCATCCTTTGAATCTGTTCTTTCATACTGCCTCCTTTTTTTTCCCAAATATGGGTATTGTTTCCTGTTTTCCCATCAAAGAGCATAAAGATGGGAAAATTCATCTCTCAACCGCTTAAAGTAGCGGTAAGTTCCTACTGTCAGTTTATCGCATGCTGCTTCGTCAGTGATGACGACAAGTTTTCTGTGGAGCTGTAGAGCAGTTGCGGGCCATGCTTGAGACACGGCACCCTCAACTAAGTGCTGCAAAGCCGATGCTTTCTTTTCCCCAGTAACCAATAAAAGCACTTCTTTGGTCTCTAAGATGGTTTGTATGCCCATCGTCATTGCTGTTTTGGGGACTTTCTCCATATCGTTTTCAAAAAATCTTGAATTGGCTATTACTGTGTTTATATTGAGTTGTTTGTCGCGGGTATAAGAGGACAGTGACGAATACGGCTCATTAAAAGCGATATGTCCATTTTCACCAAGCCCCCCGATAAATAAATCTATCCCCCCGGCTTTCTTAATTTTGACCTCATAATCTTGACCTTCCTTAACAGGATCAGCGGCATTGCCGTTTGGGATATTGATGTTTTCCTTTGCAATGTCTATGTGTCTAAAGAAATTCTTTTCCATAAAGGTGTGATAGCTTTCGGGGTGATCTTGGGGCAAACCGATGTATTCGTCAAGGTTAAAGGAGACGATGTTCTTAAAAGAAAGCTCCTTGTTTTTATAAAGTTCCACAAGACTTTTATACATATCCACTGCCGTTCCGCCTGTAGGCAAGCCAAGCACGAACTTCTTGTCAGCATTAGGTTTAGCCTCGATAATCCTTTCCTTTATAAAAAATGCAGCTAATCTTCCAATGCCCTTGTCAGAAATTATGAGTCTCATACTTTCTCCTTTTGCAAATTTTTTGCATCCAAAAACTTACGAATTTTATCTCCAACTATTCTCACCTCAGAGCCGACTATTACCTGAACAATCCCTGCTTCATTTATCAAAACACCTTTTGCACCGAGCTTCCTGATAGCTATCTCATCGATGGGCTTACTGTCTGAGACTTCAAAGTTGATAGTAGTGGTTTCCATTTTCATACTGCGGATATTTTCTGTCCCGCCAAGAAAATCAACATACTTAGCAGCAGTCTCGAACTCTTTAGGAACATCATCAGGTATGGGAAATAGCTGGGGCTGGGCTTGTTGGGGTTCTTCGGGAACTTTTTCCTGAGCGGGAATTGGCTCAACCTCAACAGGAACCTCAATTTTGTCATTGGTTTTGCCCTCTAAACCCTCATCGGCGCCTATAGTTCCAATGGTTTTAAGTTTCAACACATTTATGCAAAACGAAAAAATGAAGAAATACAGAAAGAAAAAAAGCACGCCGACAGGAAAAAATCGGAGCGGATGAGATGACAATCTGATGCCTTCTATATAGTCGAGCAGTCCGGGTGCATAGGCATAGCCCAAAATGACATCAAAAAATCTCATGATCGGCCCAGCCAAAGCACTTAAAAAAGCGTAGACGATGTAGAGAGGGAATGAAAAGAACATAAAAGTAAATTCCAGCGGCGCAGAGATGCCTGTCAGGAAGGAAACGGCTGCCGTTAAACCCATAATCGAGCGAACTATCTTTTTGTTTTTGTCTTTTGCTGTCCAGATTATCGCTAAGGCGCAGCCGGCAGCACCAAAGGTTGCGGTCGGGAAACCTCCACTCATAAAAATACCAGAACCTTGAGTTCTGGTAAAGTAGTTCAATGAATCGTTTTGGATTATAGTTCCGAAAGCGGAAGCAAAGTCCGCACTGTTTGGCAAGATCATCGGGCTTATCGGCTGGCTTAGACCAAAGGGCATAAGCAATTTATTAAAAAACTCAAAACCAAATAGCCCCAAGTTGTTCATGCCTGTTAGCCAAATGGCAAATTTTTCTATTGAACTCTCAAGCCCGCTCCAAAATATGCTGAAAAATATGGACAAAAACATTGAGACGACTGTCATCACTATCAAAACCACGCCCTCATGACCAATAAACTTCAAATTTTTGGGTAAGCTAATACTGATATACCTATTATGGATGTAGCCCGAAACGCATCCGATGACAAGACCAGCAAAAATTCCCATATGGGCATCGGCAGATAGAACGGTCAAGCCCTTGGTGAAAACAAAATAGCCAATCAAAGCAGTCAGGGCAGCCCCGCTTTGGTTTTTAGTTAAGGATAGAGATATTGAGATTGCAAAAATGACCGGCAGGTAGGTGAAAAAAACTCCGCAGATTTGGACTATGTATGGTAGGTCTAAGATATCGGTTTGGGAAATTCGTAGGAAAAAAGAGGCGATGGATAAAAGCAGGACAGACAAAATTAAAGATTGATTGACTGTTGTGAAAAAATGAGACAAAAATTTCATTACTTTACCCTCAAGTCTAATGGCTTTTCTTGTTTGTGTGAGGCGAATGTTACCTTTTTCAAGACAAAATGAAAAACCTCTCCGCCCATAAGAAAAAAACTGACGGAGAGGCATCAATAAAAAACATCTCTAATTTCTTAAATCAACGATGAAATTTGCGTTGCTCCCCGCCATAGTTTTTGGAAGTTCTCCATTCCACTTTGCTATCCAAGCCAAAGAAACGGAATCTCTTGATGCCGACTGGGCTAACAATCTCTGACGTTCTGCCTCACCCTCTGCTTCTAAGATGGCTGCCTTTTTTTCTTGCTCAGCCTGCATCATTTTATATTCGGCAGTTTTAACTTTCTGTGCTTCAATCATTTTCGTTTCGACTGCATCATTAAATGCCTGCTTGAAATCAATATCTTTAATGTTTACCGCTTCGATGGCTATATTGTATTGCCTGAGGTTATCTTTGAGCTTTGTCTCGATGACTGCCCGCAAATTGTCGCGCTGCTCAAGCATTTCTTCGGCATTGTATTGGGCTATTGCAGACTTTGCACTCTCATAAATGGCTGGTTCAAGCACCCTTGTGACATATTGCTGACCTACATTTATGTGCAGCTTGTTGACATCCTCATAAACAGGTCTGAAATTTACTTGCAATTCAAGGGTAATTTCTTGCAAATCCCTGCTTGCACCTACTGTCGACTCGTCCCAGAGTTGGGTTTTGACATTATAAATGTAGATTCTGTCCAAAAAAGGCCTCTTGAAATGGTATCCCGGCTCGATGGACTTAGTATTTCCTGTCACGGTATCCACTTTTACCCCAATCTCGCCCGGTGCTATCGCATAAAATGATCCCCAGATGACAATTCCCGCCAAAATAATCAGGGCAATGACCACATAAGCCCCTTTTTTCCCCTTTACAGCATTAACATCAATGACACTTGCCATAGTAAATCCTCCTTTGTCGATTTCAATATTAAAAGTATTATAATTCATTTGCCTCTCAAAGAGGCAAATAAAAGGATTTTTTTTGCTTAGGAGGAGTAAATGAACACATCAAACACCGTGCAATCGTCGGCTTGGAAGGCTTTGGCTGCATATAAAGAGAAGGTCAAGGGCATAAAACTACAGGAATTGTTAAAAAATAGCGGTCGTTTTAAGGAATTTTCAATAAAAGATGATCAAATAGGCATAACTTTCGACTTTTCTAAAAATCTCATTGATAAAGAGGGCTTTGACCTGCTCATAAATCTCGCAAAAGAGGCAGGTATCAGGGAATATGCCCAGAAAATGGTTAGCGGTGAAAAGATAAATTGGACAGAAAAGCGGGCAGTTTTGCACACAGCCCTAAGAAATACGGACAGCAGGCCGGTTTTTGTAGATGGAACAGATGTGATGCCCCAGATAAATGCCGTTTTGAAAAAAATGGAGAGATTTAGCGAGGACTTGAGAGCGGGAAAGTGGAAAGGGGCAACAGGCAAAAAGATAAGCGATATAGTTAATATAGGTATAGGGGGGTCGGATTTAGGCCCGAAAATGGTTTGTGAGGCTTTGAAATTTTATGCAGACGGGCCGAAAGCCCATTTTGTGTCTAATGTAGATGGTGCTGATATATATGAAACCCTTAAAGAACTAAACCCTGAGACGACTTTGTTTATGGTTGCCTCAAAAACCTTCACAACTCTTGAAACTATCTCAAATGCCCTAACTGCCCGCCAATGGCTTACCGATAAGCTTAGCAAAGATGCTGTCGCAAAACATTTCGTTGCACTGTCAACCAATACAAAGAAGGTTATGGAGTTCGGAATTGACAAAGAGAATATGTTTGAGTTCTGGGATTTTGTCGGAGGACGATATTCTCTTTGGTCTGCCATTGGTTTGCCTATAGCCTGCAGTATAGGTTTTAAGGGTTTTAGAGCACTTTTAGACGGAGCAAACTATATCGACAAATACTTTGTGAGCAGCCCTTATGAAAAAAACATACCCGTTATCATGGCTTTGCTGGGTGTTTGGTATAACAATTTCTGGGGTGCACAGAGTTATGCGGTTTTGCCCTATAGCCAATACCTAAACAAGTTCCCATCTTTCTTGCAGCAGGGTGATATGGAAAGCAATGGCAAAACAGTTGACGCTGACGGAAAGAGAGTCACTTATGAGACCGGCCCGATAATTTGGGGCGAGCCGGGAACAAATGGCCAGCACTCTTTTTATCAGCTGATACATCAAGGCACGAAATTTATCCCTGCCGATTTCATTGGTTTTTCTAACCCCCCGCAAAAAGACAGTGGAAACCATCACGAGAAGTTGATGGCAAATTTCTTCGCTCAGCCAGAGGCTTTGGCTTTTGGGCTGACAAAAGAGCAGGTTGCTACAAACCTTGCAAAAAGCCAAATGACGCAAGAGGAGATTGATAACTTGGCGCCTTATAAGGTTTTTGAGGGCAATAAGCCGACAAATTCCATCTTGATTAAAGAGCTTACGCCGACAACTTTGGGTGCTTTGATTGCCATTTATGAACACAAAATTTTCTCGCAGGGTGTCATTTGGAGAGTAAACAGCTTTGATCAGTGGGGAGTTGAGCTTGGGAAGGTTTTGGCAAATATCATCTTGCCCGAACTTACTGAGGGAAAAACTTTCCCCCACGACTGCTCGACGCAAGGTTTGATTGAGGATTTCAATAAATCAAGAATAAAAAAATAGGAGGAGTTATGTTAAAGAAAAAAACCATTGGGCTGATTGCTCATGATGCTTGCAAAAAGGATATGGTCGACTGGGTTGCTTATAATGCTAAACGGTTAGCCGCACACAACTTGATATGCACGGGGACAACTGGAGGGCTTATTCAAGATTATTACAATAAGAAACATCCCGAACTAAAAGTTGAGGTCAAGAGATTAAAGTCAGGCCCGCTTGGCGGAGATCAACAAATGGGTGCTTTGATAGCGGGGGATCAGATACAGATTTTGGTGTTCTTTACGGATCCGATGACAATGCAGCCCCATGATGTGGATGTAAAAGCGTTGATACGGTTATCGACAATTGAAAATATCGTTGTTGCCTGCACAAGGGCTTCGGCGGACTTTATTATTTCGTCAAACTTATTTGACTCTGAGTATAAAGCCATCAAAAAGTCTCATGATGACTATACTCACCGCAATATCTCCGACTAATAAACAAGCACTTAAATCACCTGTAAACAAAAAAAACAGCCTCCGCTAATGCGAGAGGCTGTTTTTTTTGCGTCGATAGATGAAAGAGAGTTCTATTTCTTTGCGTAAATCTGTTTGTAGAGATCCACAAACTCTTGCGACAAAGTTTTGAACATATCTGCCATCATAACCTGATCCTCAGCGTGGATTAAGATAAGTGAGGTTTTTAACCCTTCGGTAGACATCTCTTTTTGAATAAGGGAAGCGTGAATTTTGTGACCTTCAACGAATATCTTATTGCCCTCGTCAATCATTTCATTTGCTCTATCGAAGTTCCCCTGCTTTGCTTCCTGAATTGCTCCGATATAAGAAGATTTTGCTGTACCTACAGACGAGATAATTCCAAAAATTTGTTCCTCCAACTCTTCATCAGCCATTTTGAGCCTCCTGTTTTTATATTCAACACAAAATATAAAATTTCGTATCGTTATTTTTGTTTGAAGTAGCTTTGAAACTGCGGCAAATACTTCTTGTGGGCAACCATAAGTTCGTCAACGATTTTTTTTGCGACGGCCTCATTAGGGGTGAGTGGATTTATAGCCAAAGCTAAAACTGCTTTTTCATAGCTCCCCTCAACTGCTGCCTCAACTGTCAACCTTTCAAAAGACTTTATCTGCGATACAAGTCCGTTTACTGCGATTGGCAATTTGCCCATTTGCAACGGAAAAGGACCTTGTTTAGTGATAACAGAACTCACCTCAACAACACTGTCGTCATCGATGTTTTCTATCGCCCCATTGTTTACAGTGTCGACGGGCTGAATATCCCGCGTGTCATTGTAGAGCGAATTTATCAGCCTGCAGGCAGCTTCGCTATAAAATGCACCGCCCCGCTGGGACAACTCTTGAGGTTTGATGTCGAGGTTTTTGTCGGCATAAATTTCAAAGAGTTTTTTCTCGATTTTTTGCACTGCTTGCGAGCGGATATTTCCCTTCTCAAATTCCTCCAGCTCATTTTTTAACATCGTTGAGGTGTGATAATAATAATTGTGATAAGGGCAACAGATCACTCCAAGCGTCTTATAAAACTCTTTGGTGTAGCTTATGCTCATCACATTTTTGACTGAAAGATCTTTATTTTTTTCCGGGTCAAGCAAAACATCGATTGTCTTTTGTGTGAAATCAACTCCGTCGACATAAACATGCAGCCCGTAAACCAAATGATTGAGGCCGGCAAAATCAACTCTGACCCTGCTTGGCTCAACCCCAAAGATTTGTGCTATTGTCCGCTCAATATGGATAGGCACATTGCATAGCCCTATCACTTTTCTTTTGTCGAGCTTGCCATAACGGACAAGGGCTTCTGTGATTATGCCTGAGGGATTTGTGAAATTTATCAGAAAAGCATTTGGGCAAAGTTTTTCCATTTTTGAGGCTATGTCTAAGATGACGGGAACAGTTCTAAGCGCCTTAAAAAGTCCTCCTGCACCATTGGTTTCTTGCCCGATAACGCCATGGCGGAGCGGAATTGTTTCGTCAAGCTCTCTTGCAGCAAGAAAACCGACACGAATTTGCGTGGTAACAAAATCAGCATCCTTTAATGCCTCCTCAAGATTTAAGGTCAAGTGAATTTTTATCGGCACTCCTGCTTTTTCGACCATTCTTTTTGCAAGACTGCCCACAATTTTCAATTTCTTTTCCCCTTCCTTGATATCAGAAAGCCAAATATCGGTAACAGGAAATGTCTTTTGGCGTTTAATAAAACCTTCCACCAATTCAGGTGTATAGCTTGACCCCCCTCCGATCGTGCATATTTTTAGTTTTTGCCTCATTGCAAATTCTCCTTTTAGCCTATGTACAAGCAGTGAAATTTATAAGTTCGATGTTCTGCTGCTGAATATAATCTTTGATCTGCGGGCTCGTTAAAATATCAAGTTCTTGGGTGCGTGCGACAGTGTATGAACTCATAATGACAAGTGTTTGGTCTATATAAGCGGGGTGAACCATCAACTCAAGGCTCTCCGCACCTTTGTATTTTTCTAAAAGTGCAATTAAGTCGTCAGCTTTGAGATTTAGCCCATAAAAATCCAAAGAAAAATAATCAGTTGAACGAAGCCCGGTGTAATTTTTTGCAAAGGGTTCTTTTTTGCCGATGCGGATTGGGAGATTGTTTTCGTCGGCAAGTTTTTTGACTACCTCAAAAGCCCCTTTTTGCAGATGGAAATGATGATGGCTGTCAAAGTGGGTAGGGTTTATGCCGGTAGATAGAACTTGTTTTAGCTGAGCCCGTAGTTCGGTTTCCATCTCGGCAAAGTCAATTTGATTGTTTTTTAGGCGATTGAAAAATTCTCCCTGATTAAAAAAATCGCCATTTTTATCGGTCAAAGTTTTTTTAGCACCGTCAATGGCTTTTCCGCTCGTCATGACAAAATGAATGCCGACGCCAAGCCCAGTGTATTCATTAGACAAAGCGGCGGCATTTATAAAACCTGTCATATTGCTCATTATTGTCGTTGAACGAACAATCCCATCGGTGAAAGCTTTAACCACGCCCAAATTCACTGCTTTTGACAAACCGAAATCGTCTGCGTTGACTATTAATTTCATTGCACAACCTCCGCATTTTCTTTCTCGATTTCCATTTTATCGGCAATGCGGACGAAAGGCATATATATCACTATCATTATGACGATATTTATCCCCTGCAAAATGCAGGCACGCCAATCCCCGCCTGTAGAAAGAATGCCCGACAAGAAAGGAGGTGTTGCCCAAGGGATTATGGCGACTGTTCTTGAAACCAAACCCAAATCGGTAGCCAAGTAGCTAATTATTGTGAGGAGTATAGGGCCAAAAACAAAAGGAATGGCAAAAATCGGATTTAGAACTATTGGAACTCCGAAAATCACCGGCTCATTTATTTCAAAAGCGCCCGGAACTATGCAGGCTTTGCCCAAAGTTCGAAATAGCTTTGAGCGGGCTGTCATAAAAATTGCAATCAAAAGCCCTAAAGTTGCCCCCGAACCTCCCAAATGGACGAAAGTGTCGAGGAAAGGCTTGGTCATAATATGCGGCGGCTGTATCCCAGAAGCAAAAGCGAGCATATTGTCTGTCATCAAGTTCAAGGAAATCGGCTCTAAAATTCCACCGACAATGCTCGGCCCGTGTAAACCCAACATCCAAAATATCTGATTGAGAAAAACGATGATTATGCCCGACCATAAAGAGTCGCTTGCTTTGACAAGAGGAAGGAAGACCTTGTTTAGGAAATCGAAAATGCTGCTGCCTGTGATTTGCTCAACAAAAACACCAAGCAAAGAGATTATTCCTATTGTAAGACCTGCGGGAATTAAGACTGAAAAGGATTTTCCTACTGCTGGAGGGACGCTGTCGGGGAGGGTTATGAGCAAACGTTTGTTTCTGTTAAACCTGATAAACAGTTCGCCTGCGATGAGCGGAATGATGATTGCGACAAATAAGCTGTTTGTGCTTGTGAGCGACCAGCTGATAAAGCCCCAAACTGTATCGTTTCCGATCTGGGCTGTTTGAGGAATGATCGCTAAATATGAGGCTAAAGCTACAAAACCAGTTCTAAATGCATCGCCTTTATAGGTTTGGGCCAAATGATAAGCGATAGAAAAAACTGCAAATAAAGCCAAAAAGCCAAAAGTTCCCCACCAAACGAAGTTGCATAAGTTGATGATAAAGTCGGGCAGGATGTCTAACCAGCCCGGTATCGGCAAATTTTTGACTATCAAAGCTGCCGACCCTGCCATAATCAGGGGCATCAAAGAAATAAATCCGTCTTTTATAGCACTCAGATGCCTCTGTGAACCAATTTTTCCACCTACCATGCTCATTTTGTCAACAAAACTGCTCATAAAATCTCCTTTTTTCTCGTTTTAACTGCTATTTCAAACTTGATTTTGATGATACTAAAAATAGTCTGCACTATTATTTGTCTGCCAACTCATGGAGAGAGTCGAATGGATAAAGCTCTCCAAGTGTGGTTTTTATGAGTGAATCTGCCTTTGCACCAAACACTACTACAGTTTCTGGAGGTGCAAATTCAGTCAAAACTTGACGGCATGCCCCGCAGGGACCAGTCGGATTTTGGGCATCGGGGGTGGCGATGGCAATAGCCTTAAAAGAACGATACCCTTCCGCCGCCGCTGCAAAAACCGCTGTCCGCTCGGCACAATTTGTTAAGCCAAAAGAGCGATTTTCAACATGTACCCCCACTTTAATAGTCCCATCGGGCAGCAACAGAGCAGCACCTACCCTAAAGTTTGAATAAGGGGCATAGGCTTTTTCGGATGCGTTAAGGGCTGCTTGATACAGTGCGGCAAGGTCAATTTTGATGTCCATAAATCCTCCAGTTTTTGTGTCAGTTTAAGGCAGAGGTTTGGTTACCACAAAATCAGCTTCTAAACCTTCCACTTTTGAGACAACAGTGTCTCCGATTTTGACAGGAGCTTTTAGTTCTAAATTGTCGAGTGTTTTCATGACTGCAAAAATGGAGGACTTGGGAATATCCTTATTGGTTTTGACAGACACTCTCGAAATTGGAGCACCCTTTATGATGGCTGTGGAGGTGAGAACACGGGTCGGCGAAATCAGCTCTTTTTTGCCGTAAGCCTCTCCACGCGGGCAGGTGTTGCCTGTAACCTTGTAGCCGTTTTTGGTGTCAATTTTAATTCGGCAGCCGCTAGGACAAACTATACATATTAGATCTACCGTTCCGTCAGCATTTTCCACTCTCGTTTTGGTGGCGCTGTCATCAGCTAAGATCATATTTCCATTGATTGAAACCGTAATCTCCCCAGCAGATTTTTCTAAGGCAGCTTTTGGGATATTGATTTTTTCCATCTCACCGGGAGCCAAATTCCGTCTCTTAAAACTTGCTATCACATTTTCCCCGCTTTTAACCTCTACAAGGGACTCCTTATAAATAGCCCGAGTTCTAAAAAACACATCTACACCTTTATCTATATTGTCGAGCCGAACTTTTTGGGGGACTGTATATCCCACGCCGCTGCCGTTTTTTATCTCTATGGTTTTTTGAGAGCTGACATCGCCTTTTTGGGCATACTCCGCAGCTGCTTTCCCCGCTTTCATGCTTTCGGTTGTAACAAAATCGACCAAATCGTGAACATGGCAAACATTTCCGCAAGCAAAAACGCCTGCCATTGAGGTTTCCATATTTTCATAAACCACAGCACCGTTTGTCCGCTTATCGATCTCAATGCCTGCCTGCCTTGTCAACTCGTTTTCAGGTATCAAGCCGACTGAAAGCAAAATCGTGTCGCAGTCAATTGTTTGCTGTGTGCCGTCTATCGGCCTCATTTGTTCGTCAACTTTTTGAACTGTAACTTGCTCCACCCTATTTTTCCCTTTTATGTTGGTGATTGTGTGGGAAAGATAAAGGGGAATATCGTAATCGTTTAGGCACTGGACGATATTCCTTTTTAGCCCGCCTGAATAAGGCATAACTTCATAAACTCCAAGCACTTTTGCCCCCTCAAGAGTGAGTCTGCGAGCCATGATTAAGCCAATATCCCCGGAACCCAAAATTACAATACGTTTTCCGACATTAAGCCCTTCGATATTCATATATAGTTGAGCAGCGCCGGCAGTAAAAATGCCCGATGCTCTTGCACCCGGTATGCCGATAGCACCCCTTGCCCTTTCACGGCAGCCCATCGCTAAGACTATGGCTTTAGCTTTTATCTCTAAATACCCATATTTCGGGTTTATGGCATAGACTGTTTTGTCGCGGGATATGTTTAAGACCATCGTCTCGCTTATCGTTTCGATGGGGTTTTTGGCTACCTCTGTGATAAATCTTGAAGCGTATTCAGGGCCTGTTAGCTCTTCATTGAAATAGTGGAGTCCAAAACCATTGTGAATACATTGATTCAAAATTCCGCCTAAAGAGTTGTTGCGTTCAATGAGCAAAATATCTTTTGCACCGTTTTGAGATGCAGACAATGCAGCCGCTAAACCAGCGGGTCCCCCTCCAATTATTATGACCTCATAAACCTTTTTCATATTTTCCCCCTCTTTGTCTCGCCGAGAACAATATAAGTTCCACCTTTATCTAACGTAATATCTTTCTGATTTTTCTTGAGCTTTTGAGCGATTAAACTGTGAACTCGGGGGCCGCAAAAACCACCTTGACAGCGTCCCATCCCTGCAACTGTGCGTCTTTTTACTCCGTCAAGAGACACAGGAGGCACGGGTCTGTTTAAAGCGTCCAAAATTTCCCCTTCTGTTACAGTCTGGCAACGGCAAACGATAGCGCCATAGGCAGGATTTTCTTTTATGGCTTGGGCTTTTTGGGCCTCAGTCATATGCTTAAACCTTTTTATCCGCCGTTTTGAGACAAAATTCGGGTTTGGCTTAAACTCTAAGCCCGCTTGATTGAGTTCTGCCGCAATATCTTTAGCTATTGCGGGGGCAGATGTTAGCCCGGGAGACTTGATGCCTGCCATATTGAAAAACCCTTTGACTGTTTTTGACTGGCCAACGATAAAATCCTCCATCTGGGCATCAGCCCTTATGCCGGAAAAGTTTCTAATCGAAGCTCTTATGTTGACATTTGGAACCAATCTCAAAGCACCCTTCCGAACATTTTCTAAGCCCTCTGATGTGCAGCCTAAATCATCTTTGTCATCTACAACCTTGCTGTCCGGCCCGACTATGACATTGTCATGAATTGTCGGAGAGACCAAAATCCCTTTACCGAGATCGGAAGGGCAAGGGAAAATTACCATATTGACTATGCCGTTTTCAGTGGTGTCAAGTAAATAATACTCCCCGCTTTTTGGGACTATGGAGAAAAATTCCGGCTCAAGCATACGGCTGACCGTGCCTGAATTAACTCCTGCCGCATTTACCACAAAACGAGCCTTGAAATCGCCCGCGGTGGTCCGAACATTAAAGCCTCCATCGATTTTTTCGATGGATAAAACCTCAGCATTTAGCTGAATTTTTGTTCCGCCCATAACAGCACATTCGGCTTGAGCGATAGCCAGCTCCCAAGGGGCAATTATTCCCGCACTTGGCGCATAAAGAGCACAAAGCGCCTCTTTAGTTAAATTGGGTTCCATCGCCAATAGTTCGTCTTTTTCTATTATTCGTAAACCTTTGACCCCGTTTTGTATCCCCTGATCCAAAAGTTTTTCGATTGTTTTCCTGTCAGTTTCATCAAAACCTACCACCAAAGATCCAATCTTCTTATAAGGTATATCCAAGTCTGCCGATAATTGCTCAATAATGGCATTGCCTTCGACATTATATGAAGCCATTTTTGTTTGAGGTTTTGGGTCATAGCCTGCGTGAACTATTGCACTATTGGCTTTTGTCGTCCCTTCAGAAACATCGTTTTCTTTTTCTAATAAAAGCGTTTTTACCTGATACCGACTTAACTCATATGCTAAAGAACAGCCGCAAACTCCAGCCCCGATAATTATTACATCGTCCATTTTTTCCTCCTAATGATAGATATGTGAGTAAAAAAAAAGGAGTCCCCCAAAATGAGGGACTCCTTTGATTAACAAAAAAACTAACCGGCTACGGCATGCCAAACAAGAGATGCCGTAACTCCGCCTAAAATTGGAGCAACGACAGGTATCCAAGCATAACCCCAATCCGAGCTGCCTTTGCCCTTCATCGGCAAAATTGCATGCATAATGCGGGGACCAAGATCACGAGCAGGATTGATAGCATAACCTGTTGTTCCACCTAAAGATAGACCGATTACCAAGATTATTCCGCCGACACCGAAAGCTTTCAAAGCGTTTGCAGATACGCTCGCTCCAGCTATGTCAACTGCCGTAATATCCTGGAAGGTGCTACCGATGCCGAGTATGGTAAAGAGCAACATAAAAGTTCCCAAAAACTCGCTGACGAAGTTTCTGCCTGTGCTACGAATGGCTGGGCCAGTCGCAAAAACGCCAAGCTGTGTCGGTGCATCTGATAAATCGAAGTGATTTTTATATTGAAGCCATACAAGGAAGGCACCCAAAAAGGCGCCAAGAAATTGCATGAGAATATAAACTGGAACCTGACTCCAAGCTGTTATACCAATTGATGCAAGGCCAAGCGTTACAGCGGGGTTAAAATGTGCACCGCTATATGTGCCAAACATTAACACTGGTATCGCAACTGCAAAAGCCCATCCAAAAGTTATGACTATCCATCCGCCATTAAAACCCTTCGTCCCTTTCAAGATAGCATTGGCAACTACACCATCTCCTAAATACACAAGAACTGCTGTTCCAAGAAATTCTGCTAAAGCGTAACTCATTGCTTCCTCCTAATTTGCCCTCTTCGATGAGGGTTTTTTTTATTTTTCGTCTATTACCCGCTAAAATTTCAAGCGAGTTTTAGATTACTTTGCTTTTTCCCAACCTAAAGAACGTTTGACAGCTTCTTTCCAGCCGCTTATCAACTCTGCTCTACGAGCCTCGCTGATTGAAGGCTTGAAAACACGGTCAACTGCGACATTCTGTTTGATGTCTTCTTTATCTTTATAAAAACCTACAGCAAGACCTGCAAGATAAACAGCACCAAGTGCAGTGCTTTCGACAACTTTAGGCCTGATGACCTCAGAGTTCAAAATATCGGCTTGAAACTGCATCAAGAAATTGTTTGATGATGCACCGCCGTCAACTCTCAAACCCTTAATCGGCACGCCAGCATCTTTGCCCATCGCAGCGACAACATCAAAGCTCTGATAAGCCAAAGATTCCACAGTTGCACGAATAAAATGCTCTTTTGTCACGCCGCGAGTTATGCCCAAAATTGCACCTCTTGCATATTGATCCCAGTATGGTGCACCAAGACCAACAAAAGCAGGGACTACATAAACCCCATTGCTATCAGCAACTTTGGTCGAATACTGCTCTGAAAAAGCGGCATTGTCTATCATTCTAAGTCCATCGCGTAACCACTGAATGGCAGCTCCAGCTATGAAAACGCTGCCTTCAAGGGCATATTCAACTTTCCCGTCAGCACCCCAAGCTATTGTTGTAAGCAAACCGTTTTTAGATTCAACAGCTTTTGTGCCTGTGTTCATCAAGATGAAACAGCCCGTGCCATAAGTATTTTTGGCAAGACCTGCATCAAAACAGCACTGGCCAAATAGAGCAGCCTGCTGATCTCCCGCAACACCTGCAATAGGAACCTCTCCACCGAGAAACTCAGCAGCACTTTTCCCATAAATATAGCTGGAGGGTTTAACCTCAGGCAGCATAGATTTTGGAATGTTTAGCTCCTTTAATATCTCGTCATCCCACTTCAAATCGTGAATGTTGTAGAGCAGGGTTCTTGAGGCATTGCTGTAATCCGTCACATGGACTTGCCCTTTTGTGAGATTCCAGATAAGCCAAGTGTCTACCGTGCCAAAAAGCAGCTCGCCTTTCTCAGCTTTCTCTCTTGCACCCGGAACATTCTCCAAGATCCAGCGAACTTTTGTGCCGGAAAAGTAAGCATCGACAACTAAGCCGGTTTTTTCCTTAATCTTCTTGTCAAAACCTTTCGCTTTCAACTGATCACAATAGTCTGCAGTTCTACGGCATTGCCAAACTATAGCGTTATAGACAGGCTTGCCGGTTTTCTTTTCCCAAACAATGGTTGTTTCTCTTTGATTTGTAATGCCTAATGCCGCAATGTCAGAAGCGTCAACGCCGCTGATGGCTTTTACCTCTGCCATGACACCAATTTGGCTTGACCAAATCTCCATAGGGTCATGCTCTACCCAACCGGGTTTTGGGAAAATCTGAGTAAATTCCTTTTGTTCTACCTTAACGATATTGCCCTGCTTGTCGAATAGGATACAGCGTGAACTTGTTGTTCCCTGATCCAATGCCATCAAATACTTTGCCATAAAAAACCTCCTGTTTTTTCGCTCGTCATTGAGCGTTTTCATCATCGCCGATTTCCGACTGTTTTCCTACAAGTGCATTGAGTGCTTCCTCTTTTACTTCATCGATAGAAGACCCCGCAGCTATTTGAACTGCTGCACCGATTGCTCCCTCAACTATTGGAGCAGAACTCAAAAAAGCATTAGCCCTTTTGATGTCGTCAAGCATCCCGATTGCAACTTTTGTGCTTATAACCGCACTACCGAGATCTGCAAGTATGAGAACTCCGTCGCTCGAATATGCCTTCTCAAGAGTTTCAAGAATATCGTAGGCATCCGTGCCGAGTTCCTCGTGTGAGCTGCCCGTTCCCCCTGCAGCAAAAACGGGAATATCAGATTTAGGGCTGACCTTTTTCGCCAAATCTGCCGCCGCCTCAGCCAAAGCCCTGCTATGAGAAATTAAAACCAAAGATACCATCCAACCCTCCTATACCTATATTAGTGTGTCTGCCGCCACAGCAGCCATCATCGCCGAACTCGTTGCGCCCGGATCCTGATGACCGATGCTGCGCTCGCCAAGATAACTCGCTCTTCCTTTCTTAGCTATCAGCGGAATTGTTGCCTCTGCACCGTTTTTGGCTGCAACTGCACACTCTCTTAACGCCTCTGCAAAAGTTTTTCTGTCATTTTGAGCAGTTTTTAGAGCCTCAAGTGCTGGAATCCAAGCGTCAATCATCGTCTTATCGCCTTTCTGTGCTTTACCTATCAGCATAATTCCGTCTATGCCCTTGCTTATTCCATCTATCCACTCGTCAAGACCAAATTCGGTCTTTTTGCCGACAGCCAAACTCATCTTTCTAAACATCGTGCCGTAAAGCGGACCGGAAGCACCCCCGACTGTTTTGATTAAAGAGGCAGAAATTGACTTGAAAGCATCCTCACAATTGCTTGGCGGGTTAGCTTTCCAGTTTGCAACTACAGCGTCAAATCCCCGAGCCATATTCACGCCGTGATCTCCGTCGCCTATCGCCGAGTCGAGTTCGGATAAATAGAGCTTTTTTTCACTGTAGACAGCCTGCAAACTTGAGATGAACTTAAATAGGTTCTCTAAGGTTACCATTATATCCCCCAACGTAATCCCGCAGTATGAACTGGGGCATCCCACAGTTTCAAAATTTCGCTATTAGCTTTCATGATCGTTATGCTAAAGCCCTGCATTTCTAATGAGGTGATATAGTTGCCGACCAAACAACGGACTGTTTTGATGCCTAGCTTTTTTGCCGTATCGACTGCGTGATTGAAGAGAATATACAGCTCAAGCAACGGGGTTCCACCCATACCGTTTAACATCAAAATTATCTCGTCGCCGTTTTCGAGGGAAATGTCCGACAAAACGGGTTCAAGCATTATCTCCACAAGCTCATTTGCGGGCTTTATCTTCATTCTCTCCCTGCCCGGCTCGCCGTGTATTCCTACTCCCATCTCAATTTCATCATCGCCTATCTCAAAAATTGGTTTGCCTACTGACGGAAGGATACAGGAGGTCAAAGCCATGCCCATGCTGCGTCCATTGTCTTTGCAATATTGAGCAAGTTTGACTACATCATCAAGCTTATCGCCCCTTTCTGCGGCGGCACCGATGATTTTTTCAGTCAAAACAGTTGCACCCACACCCCTGCGGCCGGCAGTATAAAGACTATCTTTGACAGAAACATCGTCATCGATGACTATGGGCTTTACCTCTATGCCCTCGTCAGCACAAATATCGGCAGCCATCTGGAAATTCATAATGTCGCCTGTATAGTTTTTGACAAGATGGATTACGCCAGCACCGCCGTTTACAGCTTTTGTCGCCGCTTCCATTTGATCGGGCGTTGGTGAAGTAAAAACTGCACCGGGACAAGCTGCATCAAGCATTCCAAGCCCTACATAACCGCCGTGCATAGGTTCATGACCGCTACCCCCTCCTGAAATGATGGCGACTTTCCCCTTGTTTTTTAAGGTTTTTCTGGCGATGAAATCTGGGTCATAGTTGACCTTGAGTATATCGCCATGTGCTTTTTCCATGCCTTGTAAAGCTTCGAGAACTGCATTGTTTGGATCGTTAATAAGTTTTTTCATGATTTGTCTCCTTTTTTACCGCTGAGGGTAAATAAAAAAAAATCGGATATTCTTTAGTGAATATCCGATTTATGTTTACGACTTTGATGTTTTGACCGTCTTTAGTCCGCCAGATTTCTTTTTGCGTCTATCTAAGACATTGAATTTAAGACAAAGGCACCAACTTCTTCTCATGACACAACTCCTAAGGCTTTATTATCGACTGCGTCGGCGATTATAGTCAAATCCACCAAATAAAGTCAACAACAGAAAAAACGGGCTTTTTGAAGGTTAGATGGGCAGGTTTTAAGGCAATTTGGACTATTTTTTAGCAAACCAACCAAGTTCGCCAGGGGCTAAGTTGATATTTATCTGCTTAACCTCAGTGTATTCCTCAAGCCCAAAAGTGCCAAGTTCCCTACCGATGCCGCTTTGCTTATACCCGCCCCAAGGCGCTTGTGCAAAGGTTGGATGATAAGAATTTATCCATGTGATGCCCGCTCTAAAAGCCCTCACAACCCTCATCGCTCTTGAAATGTCATTTGTAAACACGCCCGCCGCAAGACCGTAATCCGTATTGTTAGCAAGTTCTACCGCCTCAGCCTCTGAGCTAAACTTTTCAACAGCTAACACTGGACCAAAAACCTCCTCTTTGACTATACGCATGCTCGGCAGGCAGTCTGCAAAAATCGTCGGTGCGACATAATAGCCTTTAGAAAATTTTCCGCCCTCAAGACGTTTGCCCCCGCACAAAAGACGAGCTTCCTTTTTGCCTATCTCGATGTATTCCAAAACTTTTTCCATATGCTGTTTGCTTACAAGAGGGCCCATTTCTGCACCTTTAGTTAAGCCGTTTGCGACTTTAATCTGATTTGCACGTTCCACTAATCTCTTTAAGAACTTCTGATAAATTGTGTCTTGCAATATCAATCTGCTCCCCGCCGAACATACCTCCCCTTGATTGCAAAAAATCGCAAACAAAGCCCAGTCGACTCCTATTTCTAAATCAACATCGTCAAAAATCACGCAAGGCGACTTTCCGCCAAGCTCCAAAGAAACATTTTTTATCCGCTCGCTTGCCGCCCGCATAATCTGCCTGCCCGTATCCGTCCCGCCGGTGAGAGAAACCTTGTCGATGTCAGGATTTTCCGCAATTTCTTGACCCACCTCAGCACCCGAACCAAGCACTAAATTGACCACACCCTTTGGGAAAAGCCCTTCAATTAGCTCAAAAAGCCGAATAACGCTTAGAGGAGTCACGCTTGCAGGCTTAAAAACGACTGTATTTCCTGCACCCAGACAGGGCGCGAGCTTCCAAGCAGCCATCATAAGAGGATAATTCCAAGGGACAATCTGCCCGCAAACGCCTATCGGCTCTCTGACGACCATGGCGAAATTGTTTTCATCAGGCACTCCATAAATTTGCCCGGATGGTTTATCAAGCAAACCTGCATAATAACGAAAGCACGTAATAGTGTCGGCAACATCTCCGCCGCTGTCCCGCAGGGGCTTGCCATTGTTTGAGGTTTCAAGGATGGACAGCTCCTCAGAGTGCTGCTCAATAATATCGGCAACTTTGTGGAGGATGGCTGCTCTTTGGGCGACGGAGGTTTTTGACCACTTAACAAAAGCTCTCTTGGCTGCTTTTGCTGCTGCCCGGACATGCTCTTTTGTTCCATCGCAAACCTGACCGATGACCGTTCCATCTGCGGGGTTTATAATGTCCCGCTTTTTATCCGTAGATACCCACTTTCCATCAATAAACATACTGCCTGTTTTTTCAATTTTCATTGTCAATCTCCTTTTTGCCCATAAAAAAACGGCAAATCGCTAAAGTTTAATAAGCGTCGTTGCCGTTTTTTATGGTTATTTGTTGTTTTGTGTAACTATTAGAACCCGCTGGTTTCTATTGTTAGGTCGATATTTTGATAAGACCGGTTTTTTTCTGGTGCTGAATACTGTTTTGGAACTCCTTTGCCTGCGATAAAAGCCTCACGGTAGGCGCCCGGTGTTCCTCTGAGGGCAAGAAAACCCGTCCTTGGGTCTATCTCTGCCCATTCAATTCCTGGGGGAACTTGGAAATCTCTTACGGGGCGGTCTTGTAATAGTGTTTTCATCATTGCAGTCCATATTGGGGCTGCGACTGTTCCGCCTGTCGAGCCGGCGCCAAGAGTAATAAGTTGATCGTCATAACCCACCCAAACCCCAGCTACATATTCGGGGGTGTAGCCGATAAACCAAGCATCCGTCTCATCATTTGTGGTTCCTGTTTTGCCCGCTGCCGGCCTTGCCAAACCCCGAGCCGCATAACCGCTACCCCTTTCGATAACTGAACGCAGCATATTTGTCATCACAAAAGCTTCTTGGGGAGTGATGACTTGAGATTTCTGCGGTATATTTTCCTCCACGATATTTCCATTTCTGTCCTCAATTTTAGAGATGATATAAGGCTCAGTTTTTATTCCGCCATTTGCAAAAACAGAATAAGCACTCACCATATCCAAAAGAATTACTTCGCTTGCACCCAAAGCTAAAGACAAGGAATCAATTAAAGGGGTAGAGATGCCGAGATTTTTTGCACTGACAATAACCCTTGAGGGCTTAACATTCCAAATTGTCTCGACTGCCCCGATATTTATCGACAGAGCAAGGGCAGTTCTTAGAGTTATTTGACCTCTGAAAACGTTCCCATAATTTGCGGGTGCCCAAGTTTTGTTCGGGTCAACCAAATCAGCTTCGGGAATGGTTTCTGCAAGAGTTTCAAGATAGGTTATATCGCGTGAGACCAAGTTCCACTTGTATGTAGTTTCGTCATATGAAAACACGATGGGCTTATCGTTAAGAATGTTTGCGGGAGAATAGCCATTTTGAATTGCGGTGAGATAAACGAAAGGCTTAAAAGATGAGCCGGGCTGACGTTTTGCTTGTGTGGCACGGTTGAACTGCGTTTCCCTAAAGTCCCTTCCTCCCACCATCGCCCTAATTGAACCATCTTGCGGATCAAGCACGATTATAGCCCCTTGAACTTTCACGGGTTCCTCTTTCCTTCTCAGGAAAGCCGACTCCCGTTTTTTGTCAAACTCAGCAAGGGCAGTTGCTAAAGCCTGCTCCGCTGCTTCTTGAGCTTTGATCTCAATGGTCGTAAAAATCTTAAAGCCCGATGTATAAACTGCGTCTGAGCCGTATTTTGATGAAAGCGAAATTCTTATGTATTCGAGAAAATACCCGCCCATAGATGCAGCCTCTGATATGGGTGAACTCTCAGGAATAGCTTCGGCGGCTGCAGCCTTTTCTTGTTCTGCGGTTATGTAACCCTCCTCACGCATTCTCATCAAAATCGTATTTCTCCTCGACAAAGCCAGCTTGGGATTTGTGAAAGGATTGTAATTGTTGGGAGAGCGGGCAATGCCGGCAAGCATGGCGCTTTCTGCAAGATCAATGTCTTCGACATCTTTCCCGAAATATGTTCTTGCCGCAGATTGAACGCCGTAAGCACCTTTGCCCATATATATCTGATTCATATAGAACTGCATGATCTCGTTTTTGGAGTAGATTTTTTCAAGCTCGATGGTCAGAAGGGCTTCCTTGATTTTGCGGGTCATGGTTTTTTTGTTGGTCAAAAATATGGAACGGGAAAGCTGTTGCGTGATAGTTGAGCCGCCCTCAGCTAAACGCCCTGTGAGCAAGATCCTCGTAAACGCCCTGAAAGTCCCTCTCACAGAAACACCCCAGTGATAAAAAAAGTCATTGTCTTCGATGGCTAAGAAAGCGTTCTTTAAGTTATCTGGGACATCGCTCATCGTTATGACTGAACGTCTTTCCGTAGAGAGAACATCGAGGAGTTTATACTCTGGATTACCTGCTTCATCGTATCCAGAAATGCCATAAATTTCGGTGGATTGATTGGGCGAAAAGGTTTCTATTTCTGCCATTGAGGGGAGGTCTAAAGCGAAACGTCTTATGAGCAAGCCGCCAGAGACAATGACCATTGGAAGGATTATGCCGAAGAAAATAAATGGAATGGTAAAGAATTTTTTGCGGGGCTTTGCTGACCTTATTTCTCTTGAAATATGTTTTTTATTCATTGTTTTTTCCTTGTTGTTTTATGAGGTTATGTGTCGAATTATAGTCTATGGACTGTTTGTTGTAAAGGTAAATTTTATCTCCAAAATGATGATTTTTTAGTCTTTAATTTTTGAGGCTGGCGATGTATTTAACGATCTTATCCTGAGCAAAAATTCCGTCATCAAGGGGCTTTGAGGGTCTGCGGGCAGAGGATTTTAGTTTCTCTAAAACACTCAAAAGCTTATCTGCTGTCAAATCTCTTTCTTCGATAACTTCGGCAAAACCCTCTTCCTTAATTTCTTGAGCATTTAGAAATTGATGATTGCCTGCAGCATAAGGAAAAGGAATAAAAATTGCGGGCTTATTTAATGTTTTTATCTCAAAAATTGTCCCCGCCCCGGCCCTGCAAACAATGATGTCTGCTGCGGCATATGCCTCATAAATGTTGTGCAGATAATTTTTGACGACATAAAAATCTTTGCCCGAACTTTTGGCGGCAATATCTTGATAGCCGTCTTTGCCTGTAATGTGTATGGCTTGAACTTTTTGACGGGCTGCAAACTGCACTACTACCTCAAAAGCGATGTCATTTATTTTTGCTGCTCCAAGGCTTCCGCCGAAAATTAAAACCGTGAGGACATCTTCTTTTAGACCTAAGTTTTGGCAGGCTGATTTTTTGTCGACGGAAAATATATTTTTCCTCAAAGGAAAGCCGACGAAAAGACATTCCTTCTTAAAAAAGTTCTGGCTCCTTGCAAAGCTGATAAAGGTTTTGTCGACGATATGGTTTAACAAAACATTGGCTTTACCCGGAACAATGTTTTGCTCGTGAATAAAAGTTTTCTTTGAAAAAACCTTAGCAGCCAAAATCGCAGGGACTTCGATATAGCCCCCAGTTCCAAAGACAAAAGCGGGCTTTAGCTTGTGAATGTAAAAACAGGATTTCAAAAAAGCCAAAAAGAAATTAAAGACAAAAACAATGAACTTAAAAGAAAGTTTGCGGGGCATTCCTCTCATCGAAAAAGGGATAAATTCAAAGCCGCTGTTTTGAACAATCTTTATGGCAACCTCATTTTTGCTTGTCCACAAAATTGGGTGATAGCCTTTTTCTTTAAGCACCTCAGCTATTGTTATGCCCGGATAAATATGCCCGCCGGTTCCGCTGATAGCAATGATCACAATCGCACCTTTCATCGATTAACCCCTTTTGCTTTTGCATATTGCGAAAGGTTTACCAAAATTCCTGCAGCAGCCATATTCATCAATAAAGATGTTCCGCCCGCCGAGATAAATGGAAGCGCTAGCCCTTTTGTCGGCAAGATTCCTAAAGAGACACCGATGTTCATCATTGCACCTAAGGTCATGACGAGGGTGATGCCGAGAGCTAAATACTTGGCAAAAACATCGGGAGAGTTTTGGCTTATCTTTATGCCTTTAGCAAAGATGAAAGCAAAAGCCCCAATGACAAAAATCGCCCCGATGAAGCCAAATTCCTCACCGATTATCGGGTAGATAAAATCTGAGTGAGCCTCGGGCAGATACATAAGTTTCATATCGCTGTTTCCCAGCCCTTTGCCAAAAAACGGGCCGCCTGAACCTAAAGCGTAGAGAGACAATTTCAGTTGATAAACCATTCTGTCTGAACTCACGAGAACGGAATCGAGATCAAAAATACCTTTGAAGTAGCTGACAATTCTGCCGACCCTGTAGTTTTTGCGAAAAATTTCTAAAGCGACGACCACAAAAATTAGAGAAAAAATTGTGATGAGTTCTGCTTTGCTGATTTTGATGTTGGTGCAAAAAAGCATCAGCCCGCAGATAAGAATTATCAAGACATTGCTTCCAAAGTCTGGCTCTAAAGCAATTGCTACAACGATGGGGGTTATGTAAACCCCGACTGCAATTATGGACTTTAACATCGACAGCTGGTTTTCTTTTCTGGCAATGAAATCTGCCATCAAAAACACCATCGCTAACTTCGCAAATTCCGATGGCTGAACAGCAAATGCCCCCAGATCAAACCAACGTTTTACTCCGCTCCATACTGGACCAACCAGCAAGACAATCAAGAGAGCCGCAAGAATTGCACAGTAAAAAACTTTCGAGTATCGCTGATAGAAAGAATAAGGAATCTTAAAGGCTGTGAAATACATCGCCCCCGTGCCTGCGATAGTCCAGATAATCTGTTTTGAGAAAAACCAAAAATTGTTGTCACGTTTTATGCCCGCCATTATGTAGCTTGACGACAAAACCATCAAAAGGCCAAACAAAACCAAAGCCGCAAATATCACCATCAAAGGTATGTCGTATTTTTTGAAGTCAGTCTTTGCCATATCTACAAGCTCTCCACAGTATTTCTAAACATATCGCCTCTTTCCTCAAAATTCTTGAACTGATCCCACGAAGCACAGGCAGGAGATAACAAAACAATGTCCCCTTTGCGTGCTAAAGTGAAAGCTTTCTTTGCAGCATTATCGACGGTGCCGCAGTCATAAAACTTCGCCGCTCCGGCAAGGTCTCTTTTTATCAGCGGTGCAGCTTCTCCGACAAGCAAAATTCCTTTGACTTTTGCCTTGATTAAATTTGCAAGAGATGTATACGGAATTTTTTTGTCCTGCCCGCCCATTATCAACCAAATGTTTCCGTCAAAAGCGTTTAAGGCAACCCTTGTGGAATCTATATTTGTGGCTTTTGAATCATTGTAATAAGCGGCACCGTTTAAGCTCTTTATAAATTCAATTCTGTGCCTGACGCCTTTATAAGCAGAGATTGTTTTGACGATGTTTTTTGCAGCAACTCCGAGACAAAATGCCGCCGCTGATGCCGCAAGGATATTTTCAATGTTGTGCCAGCCCGCTATTTTTATTTTCGGCTTGATGGACAATGTTTTTGAGGGCGTTTGGAAAACTATCTGCCCGCCATTAGCTTCGTCATAAAACACGATTGCGTTTTTTGTCCCCTTCTTTAATAGGAGTGCTGAGGGCTTTGGGGCGAAAGGTTTTTTTGAAAAGAAAATTTTAGAGGCTTTGGCTGTCTTTGAGATTTTCATTATTTCTTTGTCATCGAAATTTAAGACAGCAAAGTCTGCAGATGTTTGGTTAGCAAAAACAATTTTCTTTGCTTTCACATAATTATTCATAGAGCCGTGATGATCGATGTGATCTTTTGAGATGTTTAGGGCAACTGAGATGAAAGGTTTGAGATTTGGAGTGTCCTCAAGCTGATAACTTGAGGTTTCTAAAACGATGATTGTTTTTGGTGAGGTTTTGAGGGATTTATCTGAGAGAGGAAAGCCGATATTGCCGCAAACGATAGTGTCTTTATGGAAGGATTTGATGATCTTAAAAAGTAAGTCTGTCGTCGTGGTTTTACCGTTTGTGCCTGTTAGGGCAACTAACTTTGAATACTCAGAGTGGTCAAGGGCAAAACGCAATTCGCTGACAACTTTTATTTTTTTTGCGAGGGCTTTTTTGATTATCGGAACGGTGCGGTGTATGCCGGGACTCTTTACGATCACTTGGACATCTAAAACTTTGTCGCTATGGGTGCCAAATTCTGTTTCTACTTTCTTGTTGAGATTTTTGATTGCCCGCTCTTTTTCCGAGTCGCTTGCAAAAACTTTATAGCCGAGTTTTACCCCAAGGTTTGCCGCAGCAACTCCACTTTTACCAAGCCCTAAAACTGTCAATTTTTTTTCCACTGTTACCTCAGTTTAAGCGACACAAAAGAGAGGATTGCCAAAATTATCCCGACAATCCAAAACCTTATTGTGACCTTTGTCTCTGAAAGCCCGCCGAGTTCATAATGATGGTGAAGCGGAGCCATTCTAAAAACTCTTTTTTTGGTTCTCTTAAAGAAAACAATTTGTATGAGAACAGAAATTGCCTCTACAACAAAAATCCCGCCTAAAAGTATCAAGATCAATTCTTGCTTTATAAAAACTGCCGACATACCAAGCACCCCGCCTAAAAACAAACTGCCCGTATCCCCCATAAAAATCTCCGCAGGGTGAGAATTAAACCAAAGGAAGCCAAGCCCTGCCCCAACGATTGCAAAAAGGAAAACGCAAATTTCTGCAGCTCCTGAAACGGGAACTATTTTTAAGTAATTAGCGACCTCAATATGCCCTGCAAAATATGCAAACAAAGCCAAAGAAAAACTTACGATGACAATGCAGACAATGGCAAGACCATCAAGCCCGTCTGTGAGATTTACGGCATTAGAACTCCCGACGATCTCCACCATCACAAAGACAATGTAGAGATAGGAAAGGTTGACAAAAACTTCTTTTAAGAAAGGGATGTTTACTAAAGCACCGTAGGCAGCATTTGGAGGAAAGAAAAAAACAAACAGTGCAACGCATAGGGCAAAAAATGTCTGCCATAAAAGTTTCCCGCGGATAGAGATACCCTTTGAATTGTTTTTGATGAGCTTGAGATAGTCGTCGTAAAACCCTAAAAACCCAAGATAAAGCACTGCAAACAAAAGGAGAAGAATGAAGCGATTGTCGAGCCTTGCCCAGAGCAAAACCGAAATGAGCATAGAGGCAAGAATAAGCAAGCCGCCCATTGTGGGCGTGCCGTTTTTTGACTTGTGGGAAGCCGGTCCGTCTGATCTGATAGTTTGATGAATTTTTAAGGCCTTCATTTTCCTTATGAAAAATGGGCCGAGAGTTATTGAAATAACCAAGCTCGTAAGCACCGCACCGCAAGCACGAAAAGTTATGTATTGAAAAACATTAAATGGAGTAAAAAACTCTCTTAGTAGGTCATAAAACAAATAATAAAACACTTTTCCCCCTCTATTTTTTTAACGATTTATATATTTCCTCTAACTTCATTCCTCTTGACCCCTTAAACAAAACGACTGATTTCTCGTTGAAGGATTCTTTTTTTATTTCATCGATTAGATCTTTTGGATTTTCAGCATAAAAAGCCTTGTCGCCTAAAACCTCTTTTGCATTCTTCATTTTTTTGCCGACCAAATAGACTGATTTGACATTCTGTTTGTCGACGAACTGCCCCAGCTCTTTGTGGTATTTGTCCGCCTCCTCGCCAAGCTCAAGCATATCTCCTAAAACAAGTGTTATCTCTTTGTCAGCATAAGCGGTATAGACTGTTTGAATGGATTCTTTCATAGATGAGGGGTTGGCATTGTAGGCATCATTGACGAAAACACTTTTGTCTGAATTAGTTTCCGCCTGCATTCGCATATCAGGCGGGCAAAAATTTTCAAGACCCCGCTTTATCTCCAAAAAAGAAAAATCAAACGACCAAGCAGCAGCAGAAGCCGCAAGAGCGTTTGATATGTTCATTCTCCCTTTTGCAGGAAGTTTGACGGAAAATTTATTGTTGTGGATAAAAACTTCAAAACTCATTTTCCCATTTTCAAAAAGGATATTGTCGGCAAAAACATCAGCCAAATTGTTGGTCAAGGAAAAAGTGATTATTTTCTTGTTGCTATATTTCGTGAGGTCTCTTAGATATGGGTCGTCAAGGTTTACGATGATGGTGCAATCGTCTGAAACATTGTTAAAAAGCTCCACCTTTTCCTCATATACGCCGCGAAGCGTCTTGAAAGTTTCAAGGTGGGAATAACCGATATTTGTAATCACGGCAGCCTGAGGGTTTACGATTTTAGTAAGCGTTTTTATCTCTCCAAAGACAGATGTTCCGATCTCAAAAACGCCGTATCTGTCTGAGGAGTCTAAATCTAAAAGTGAAAGAGGAAGCCCAATTCTGTTGTTTAAGTTGCCTTTGTTGCAGGCAGTTTTGGCTCTACATTTTAAGATGGAATAAATCATTTCTTTGGTGGTCGTTTTCCCGTTTGAACCTGTTAGAGCTATGAGTTGAATGTTTTGAAATTTGTTTCGGTAGGTTTTTGATAGGCCGCCGAGGGCGGTCAATGTGTCGCTAACTTTGACAAATGAAAACCCCTGCTTAAAGGTTGAGAGGTCTATGGTGTCGCTAAAAACTATTCCTGCTGCTCCATTGTTGACGGCATCTTTGATGAAATTATGACCGTCAAATTTGCTGCCTTTGAGAGCAAAAAACATCTGACCTTTTTTTATGGAACGCGAATCGACGGAAATAGATTTAACCAAAGTGTCCATTTTGCCCGACAAAATTTTTCCATTTACTGCCGCTGATAAACATTTAAGAGTTATTGCTTCCATCGAAATCAAATTCTCCTTGTGATGCCTTCTTGTTGGCTTTCTTGCTCTTTTGCTTTAGCGACAAAAGCTTTGAGGCAATCTCTCTGTCGTCAAAATGAATCTTTTCTGTGCCAATAATCTGATAGTCCTCATGACCTTTGCCTGCCAACAAAATAATGTCGCCCCGCACAGCCATCGCTATTGCCTCTTTAATAGCAGTCTCCCTGTCAACAACAACCTTATAATTGGAAAGTCCGCTTCTCTTAAAACCGACCTCAATATCCAAAATAATTTTTTGCGGGCTTTCTGTTCGGGGATTATCTGAGGTAACAAAAACGAAGTCGCTCATCTTTGCAGAAACCTCTCCCATCTTTGCCCTCTTCAACCTATCCCTATCTCCGCCGCAGCCAAAGACCGTGATGATCCTTGCGGGCTTTATTTGCCTGATGGCGCTCAAAACATTTTTTAAGGCATCGTCTGTATGTGCATAATCCACAATAACATCAAAGTTCAAACCCTGACTGTCCACTTTCTCAAGCCTCCCCGGTGCAAGCCGCGAAGCCCTTAAACCATTGACTGCCGCTTCAAAATCTATGCCGCATGAAATCGCTGCCGCCAAAGAAGCCAAAACATTATAAATGTTGTGCTGGCCGATATGCTTAATCTCAACCTTGTCTAATCTCCCATTTGGAGAAACCAAAGAAAAAGAACTGCCCGTATTTGAAATGGAAATATTTTCTGCCCTAAATGCTGCATTGGCATTGTCTTTTGTCGAATACAAAACCGTGCAAACATCTGGAGGAATAAGCCCTACAAGCTGCACACCATATTCGTCATCGATATTGATGACTGCACTTTTTGTCCCGCTCTTTTTACCGTTTGCTAACCCCTTAAATAGAAGTGCCTTTGCACCAAAATACTCCTCAATGTTTTTATGGAAATCTAAATGGTCTTGAGTCAAATTCGTCCAGACAGAAACATCAAACTCAATGCCGGCAGTTCGTCCCAAAGCCAAAGCGTGAGATGAGACCTCTATCACAAGACATTTAATTCCGCTGTCTGCCATATCCCTCATCAACCTAAATAAGTCCGCAGATTGAGGAGTGGTATTTGGAGAGGGCATCACCTTATCTCCGTAGCGATAATTTATGGTTCCTATCACCCCGCAGGGTATACCGACATAAGACAAAATACTTTCAATCATATAGCTGATAGTTGTCTTGCCATTGGTGCCTGTTACGCCGATGATTTTTAACTCCTGATCGGGGTTCCTGTAGAACTTCCTGCAAAAGACCGACATAAAAGCAAAGACATCCTCAACAACAATCTGTGAAACAGCCAAGTTCTCTTTCTTTGAATCCGAAATAATTAAAGTTGCACCTTTAGAGACCGCATCGCTGATGAAGTTCTTACCATTAGTAAAGTGTCCGTCAAGAGCAAAAAAAGCCCAACCTTTTTTTACCGTTCTTGAGTCATAAGAGATACCTTTTATCTCAATGTCCTCATTGCCAAAAAATAAAACACTGTCAAAAGGAAACATTTCTTTTAATTTCATTTTTCACTCATCCTTTGGAATATTTAAATATGCAGCAATTCTTTGAGCAATCCTCTTAAAAACTGGAGCCGAAATAGACGACGCATAATAATCTCCGACAGGCTCGTCTACTAAAATCAAAATCACAATCTCAGGGTTAGACGCAGGAAACATTCCCGCAAAAGAGGATATGTAATGTTTTTTTGAATAGGTTTTCGTTGTTGGGTCATACTTCTGGGCTGTTCCAGTTTTTCCTGCAACGGAATAACCAGAAACTTTTGCAGCTCTGCCTGTGCCTTTCTCAACGACTGCCGTCAAAATTTGCCTCATCTCTTTGACAGTCTCGGAACTGACGACACGGCGGGTTTGTGTTGGAGCAAAATGTTGAGACAAGCCCTGACCGTCAATCTCTTTAACTATCACTGGTTTCATCAACACGCCGTCATTAGCTAAGACCGAAAAAGCACCGACCATCTGTATTGCGGTTACTGCTATGCCCTGACCAAAAGAAGCTGACGGCAAATAAAAATTATCCCACTGCCTAACATCTGAAATTTTTCCGCGGGCTTCACCGGGAAGCTCTATCCCGCTCAAAGAATAAAAACCAAACTTGCGCATATACATATAAAAGGAGTCCTTGCCGATTTTTTGTGCGATCTTGACCACTCCGATATTTGAGGACATCGCCATAATGGTTTCAACTGATGCCCTGCCGCTGATTATGTGGTCATCATTTATTCGATGTCCGCCAATTTTCATAGAGCCATTTTCAAGAAAGAAAGAATCAGTGAGATTTATTTCCCCCATATCTAAAGCTGCTGCAACTACAACGATCTTGAAGGTTGAACCCGGTTCAAACATATCGCTTACGGCATAATTTCTTAAAGAGGCGAGGCTCATTATTTTTTCTGAGGGCGAAAAATCTGGGAGAGTAACCATTGCTAAAATCTCTCCCGTTTTTGGGTTCTGAACTATGCCGACAGCGTTCTTTGCTTTGCTCTGCACAAGGGCTTTTTTTAGCTCTTGCTCAACGATGAATTGGATGTTCATATCTATGGTGAGTTGAACGGTCGAACCATTTATATCTGACTTATCTACGATCTCTTCAGAAAGTATCGAGCCTGTCCCATCGCGTTTTTGCTTTAAGCGGACATTAGTTCCGCTGAGATAGCTCTCAAATTCCTGCTCCACCCCAGACATCCCTTTTCCGTCGGTGCCGATAACTCCAAGTATGTGGGCGCTCATGCTTCCCTCTGGATACTGCCTTGTATATTTGCTTTCAAAACCTATACCAGCAACATTTTGCTTTCGAATTTTTTCTACGACATCCTCAGACAAGTTATATGCAACTGGAACATAAGAGTTGTCGCCTAAGGCTTGTAATGAATTTTGTTTGAAGGTTATGGCGTTGTCGCTCAACACTTTTTTTACTGCCTGAAAATCAGAAATTTTTCTTGCATCAAGAAACACAACATATCGCCTTATGCTTGTGGCAAGAATTCTTCCGTTTGCGTCTAAAATGTCTCCCCGCTTTGCCTCTTCAATGCTTTCACGTCCTATCAACCTTGAGACCATCTTGTTTATCGTCGAGGAATAAATGATCTGAACATAACCCAGCCGCAGTATCAGAAGTAGGAAACCCAAGAACACGCAGCCCTTCACGAACTTGATTCTTGCGGTTGACTTATCGGGAGTTTTCATATGGATCACAACCTAATGATCGATTGATCAACGGGTCTCTTCAAATTTTTCTCTTCGGAAATCCTGTGCATATTCTCGGTAGAAAGGCGAGAATCCCTGTTGAATTTCAAAGAATCATTTTCGTCTAATACTTTTTTGAGATGAGAATTTAACTGGCTCACTCGATAATTTAGTTCCTTTGCATATACCTGTTCCCACAAATACACAAACACGGCAAATATGCATAACCCCAAACACAGATAAAATTTTAATTTTTTCTTTTTCATATTTTTTGAGCAGCCCTCACCTTTGCACTTCTTGAACGCGGGTTTGTCAACATTTCTTCTGGAGAAGCACAAACAACTTTTTTGGTCAAAACCCTGTAAATGTTTTTTGCAGCATTGGCACGGAAATCTGTCTTTACAATCCTATCTTCAAGGGAATGGAAACTGATCACTACAATTCGTCCACCTAAAGCCAACAAAGAAGGGGCGGCACTTAAAAGTTCGTTGAGATTAGAAAGTTCATCATTGACAAAAATTCTTAGCGACTGAAACACCTTTGTGGCGGGATGGATTTTGCCCTCACCCTTTTTTGCAGCTCGAACAATTTCGGCAAGTTCCCTTCCTGAGTTAATTTTTCCTCTTTGCCGTCTATCGACGACAGCCCGTGCTATTTGTCTTGAAGCTCTTTCTTGGCCGTAACGATAAAAAATATCGGCAAGATCGCTTTCGCTAAAAGAATTCACAACTTCTTTGGCTGTCAAGGAATTTCGATTATCCATCCTCATATCAAGGATGTCGGAGTTAAAAGAAAACCCCCTGTCTAAATCGTCAAACTGTTTTGAGGAGACACCTAAATCCGCCAAAATTCCATCGACTTTGTCTATGTTCAAATGAGAAAGAACTGCCTTGATATTTTTGAAGTTATCTCTAACAAACAAGACTCTGTTCCCAAAAAGATTTTCTTTTTTGCCAAATTGTTGATTGGAATGTTCGTCGCAATCTAAGGCGATCACTTTGATGTGGTCATTTTGATCAACTAAGTATTGCGTATGACCGCCTCCGCCGAAAGTAGCGTCTACATATAGACCGTTTGGATTGCCGACAAGAAGACAGGAAACATCGGAAGGCATTACCGGAGTGTGATACATATTATTTGAAAAACAGCATTTTGCAGGCAACAACTATTAAGAAAACGCCAAAACATTTCTTCAATATGTTCTCAGGCAACGACACGGCAATATGTGAGCTGATAAGCCCACCTAAAATAAAGCCGATACCAATCAAAACCACGACCTTCAAATCAACATAACCGTTTTTGTAATAGACAAGCATCGAGACGAAACTAAACATTATTATCCCTAAAGATGCCCCTTGTGCTTGATGCTGCCCCATCTTTAGAAAAATGGTCATCAGCGGAATCAAAATGAGACCGCCGCCGACACCAAACATCCCGCTGAGGATTCCTCCCGCAAATCCTATTGCTGCATAAATTGCTAACTGTTCCATTTGTTTTCCTTTTGTTTTGTCTAAAAAGTTTTAGCGGACTATACACCGAATTCTGTTCCCTGATAAATCAGGTTGGCAATCATTTCTCTGCCGTCAAGATCGCTCTTAACGGTCAAGCGGCGCAAAAACCGCCTTGCTTTCCGGTAAGGATTTAGCCGTTTCAATTTCTGCATTTCTGCAAAAACTTATCCTCCGATTTTGTCGGGAGGATACTCTTAGAGTCTCCTCTAAGAACGTCTCTGTTCGCACCTCTGAGCTTACGCTCGGCAGGGGTTACCTGCTACCGTTTTTTTGGCATTTAAGCCAAAGTAAAGTTCGGACTTTCCTCCGCATATCGACGACATATACGGCGATTGCCCGTCCGCTAAAAATTTCATTTTTTCAACAATATTCTTGAACACCCATCGCAAAAAACTATCTCGGCACATTTCTGTATTTGGTTAAGAAGCTGAGGCCTTAACATTGTGCCGCAAGCACTGCAGGCATCTTTTTCAACAAGACAAATTCCCTGACCTCCGCGACCCTCACGAATACGTTCATATTGATCTATAAAGGTTTTGTCTATGAGCTTCTTTTGTTCTTCCCTGCTCATTTCGATGTTGCTAACTTCTTTTTGCTGGGTTTGAGTTACCTGTTCTATTTGTGCAATTTCATTTTTTACCTTGATCTCAAAATCCTTGAGATCTTTTTCTGCACTCTTTATAACAATAATTTCCTCATCAATTTTCATCATGGATTCCAGAATTTGATCTTCAATAAGTTCTTTATCGGCTTTAGCTTTTTCTATGTCGAGGAGGATTGCTTTGTATGCGTCATTTGATTTGACTGAATTGAGTTCTACGGAACGTTTGTTGATGGCTTCTTCTTTTGTGGCGAGGAGTGCTTCTTTTTCTTTCTTTAGTGAGTTCAAACTGACATAGTTTTTTTTGATGGTTTCGGTTTCAACTTTCTTGTTTTCTAATTCCAATTTCTTTTTTTCTATTTCCAATGGAGCGGTTTGTATCTGCTTTTTGAGTTTTCCTATCGCTGTGTCGTATTGCTGCAACTCGTAAAGCGATTCCAAAATCTGTTTTAAGTTTTCCATTGAATTTTCCTTTTTTATGCACTCTTTTGGCTGATTGGGTAGTGCAGGATTTGAACCTGCGACCGCTCGCGTGTGAGGCGAGTGCTCTTCCGCTGAGCTAACTACCCATAACATTAAAAAAACCCGCCTCAATTGCGGGTTTATATCACTTCTCATTGGGCCTGGTAGGACTTGAACCTACGACCATTCGATTATGAGTCGAGTGCTCTAACCAACTGAGCTACAGGCCCGCTCCTGCTTTAAGATGGGGCGATTATAACACAATGACCATTCTGAGTCAAAAACCGAGTTATCCACAGAAAACTCTCAAAAATGTCCCCAAAAAATACCTATTTATCAACAGAAATTCGGCTTATTCCACAATTATCTCAATT
>JAITBH010000090.1 GCA_031283745.1 Candidatus Ectomicrobium neotermitis
TCCCGGAACCATTATGGAGGTTTCAAAAAAAGCTCGAAACAAAGAGACTGACGAAAAAATTGAACATATGACAGTTAAGCCCGTGATCCTCATTTCTCATCTAATCAAGCTTTTTACCCAAGCAGGACAAACGGTTTTAGATCCATTTGTCGGCAGCGGTTCGCACGGGGTTGCCGCCTTAAAAAATAATCGGAATTTCATTGGTTTTGAGATTGAAAAGAAGTATTTCGATATAGCCGATAGACGGCTAAAACGGGAAGGAAAAAACGTTGCTACACCAACAAAGACAAGTATGGACGATATTAAAGCAACACAAGGCTTATTATTTTCTCAACAGGATTTTAAGAAACCCAAGAAACTCGACCTTGATCTTTCTTGACGCATTTTTCAAAAAAGTTTTTACAACTCTAACCCCATCCTGCGTTTCTGCAATTTCAATTACTCTACCAGTCTTGTCATAAATCCAACGATTTCTATCACCACGATTGCAGACTTGGCATTGCGGAATTATATTCCCTGCTTGCAAAGGCAATTTTGGATTCATATGGCTTTTCTGCAGTTCAACAATCACCCCTTTTCTAAAAAGATGATCGCTGCCTTCACGTGAACCGCAAGTTGCACAACGAAAACCATATTTTTCTTTTAACTTCTCAAAATCACCAGAAAACCCTGCTCGCCTCTCTAATGCAAAAGCATCATAGGGAGTTTCTAAGCTTATCAGCTTGTATGAGCCTGCGGGGATTTGCTGGTTTTTTGCATTTTTATCGCCTCGCTGCCCTGACAAAATGTTCCAACCTTTTTGCATTGAAAGATGTCTTGCTTGCTGAACGTCGGTGGTGTCAAGGTAATAAGCTCGTATGAAGTTGGTTAATTCTTGTTTAGAAACAACTGCGGTGTTTGGATAACCTTTTGCTAAAAACGTCAAAACAAGGGCATCCTTTGTGAAAGTTCCATCTGCATTTTTAAGCTTCGGCAAAGAAACACCTTTGTTTGCTAAAAATTTCTGGTGATAATCGCTCACCATCTTGTAAGTTTCCTCAATCTTTTTATTGTTGAACATAAAGACTGTCTTTGTTTTTCATTTGTTTCCGCCAAGCTCGGTGGCGGCTATGGCTTTTTTCATCTCGATGACTGCGTTTTCTAAGCCAACAAAAAGTGCGCGGGCGACGATTGAAAAGCCGATATTGAACTCGTTTATTCTTGGTATTTGGCAAATACGGTTGATGTTTTGATAATCCAAACCATGACCTGCATTTAACAGGAGCCCTTTCGACAAAGCTCTGTTTGAGCTATTTATTATCTGTCCCAGCTCAAAATTAAACTCCTCAGATTTTTCCCCAAACTTTCTAAAAACCTCAGCATATTTACCCGTGTGCAGCTCGACGGCATCTGCACCAATTTCTGCACTTGCGTCGACCTGATTTATGTTTGGATCTATAAACATACTCACACAAATTGACTCTTTTTTAAGTTTCTCTATCACCTTGCTAAGCCTCTTTCTTTGTCCATCTACATCAAGCCCGCCCTCAGTGGTGAGCTCTTGCCTTTTTTCGGGAACCAAGCAGACAAAATCGGGCTTTAGTTTTAAGGCAATTGCCACAATCTCGTCGCTTGCTGCCATTTCAAGATTGAGTTTCGTTTTTATCGTTTCCTTTAACTCAAAAACATCTTTGTCTTGAATGTGCCGTCTGTCCTCTCTTAGGTGAACTGTTATCCCATCAGCCCCTGCTTTTTGGCATACCGTTGCGGCATAAATAACACTGGGAAAATCCTCTTTTCTTTGTTGTCTTAGTGTTGCAATGTGGTCGATATTAACTCCGAGTTTTATCATTGATCTCCTCTTTTATTGTTTTGATTATGTCTTGTGCGATTTCTTTTATGCGGGCGGCGTCTATGCCCTCAACCATAACGCGCAAGAGATTTTCAGTGCCAGAATATCTGACAAGTATTCTTCCGTCATCTTTAAGTTCGTCCTCATAATTTTTAATGACTTGGCTTGCCGTGCTGAGTTTAGCGATAGGTATTTTCTGACTGACTGTTTCGTTTAAGAGTATTTGAGGAAACTTGCTTAGCCCGCTAAAAAAATCCGACAAAGGCTTGCCCGCAGACGCTTTTAATAGCTGCACCGCACTCAAAATCCCGTCCCCAGTTCCCAAAATATCTCTAAAGATAAAGTGTCCTGACTGCTCCCCGCCCAAGGTCGCTTTTTCTTTGTTTATGCACTCTAAAACATACCTATCTCCAACATTTGTTTTGATGACTTTAATTTTTTCTTTCTTTGCGGCTTTGAGTAAACCAATGTTTGCCATCACTGTGGTTATCAAAACATTGTTTCTCAATTTCTTTTTGCTCTTGAGATGCTTTGCCATCGAATAAAGGAAAAAGTCCCCGTCCTTAACCTCACCGTTTTCATCTATACAAATGAGCCTGTCTGCATCTCCGTCAAAACAAAAACCGCAAAAAGCTTTTTGTGCTTTAACCGCTGCCGCCGCCGAATGTGGGTGCAAAGCACCGCAATGCAAATTTATGTTTTTCCCGTCGGGCTTAATGTTTAGGGCAACAACTTTAGCACCGAGCTTTCTAAAAATTTCCGGGGCGCATTTGTATGCGGCACCGTTGGCACAATCTAAAACTATGGTTGCTTTGAGGCGGCCTTTGAAAGTTTTTGCAATAAAGTTTTCATATTTTTTTAGCAGGCTGAGATCTACTTTTAGCGGGGCGGTTAAGGCGGGGATTTTTATGTTTTCTTGCTCATATTTTTTTATCAAGGTTTCAATTTTTGTCTCGGTTTCATCTTTAAGTTTTAAGCCGTTTTGACCGAAAATTTTTATGCCGTTGTCTATGTAAGGGTTATGGGAGGCAGAAATGACTATCGCTGCTTTGTATTTTTTGCTCCTCAAAAGAAAAGAGGCGGAAGGTGTGGGCATAATGCCTCCTAAAACCACCTTTCCGCCTTCGTCTAAAATGCCGGCTGATAACCGCTTTTGAATTCTTGCCGCCGACTGCCTTGTATCTGAAACGATAAGTATTTTTTTGTTTTTTGCACCGAGTATTTTTGCCGCCGCTTTTCCGATTATTGACAATGTTTTGTTGTCAAAAGGGTATAGCGTCGAATTTCCTCTTATACCGTCAGTCCCAAACAATTTCATTTTCCCGTCCATTTATAAAGTTATGTTTACGGCATAAAACCAAACCGCAATGGCAAGTGCTAAAGAGATGAGTTTTAGCCGCCAATTTTTTTTGATCTTGTTAAAAATCTTTTTCATTTTCTCTCCAAAACCTTTCCTTTTGTAACCAAAATTTCTTTCACTTCTATAGCTGATAAATCGGGATAAAGCTCGCCTTTATATGCTATTGATACGCGGCCCGTTTCCTCTGAGATAACTATTATTATGGCATCTGTTCCTTCGCTAAGCCCCAGTGCTGCTCTGTGGCGCGTGCCTGACAATTTGATCTTGGTGGTGTTTGCACTCAAAGGGAGAACGCAGTTTGCGGCGGTGATTTTGTCGTTGCAGATTATCACAGCGCCGTCATGGAGAGGGGAACTTTTGTTCTTAAAAATTGAGATCAACAGCTCTTTTGATATGTCGGCATTTAAGATAAGCCCGCTTTCGGTGTAACTTCTCAAGCCGATTTCATTTTCAATAGCTATCAAACCTCCACAAAAAACTGCTTTTAAGTCCTCAGCTACGCAAACAATAGTGTCCACATTTTTATCTTTGACATTGGATTGATTAAACCAGAGATTTCCTCCAACCTGTGCCAACATATTTCGAATTTCCGCCTGAAAAGCTACCGCAAAAATCAGCACTGCTGTCACCCAAAAACCGTTCAACAGCCAGCTCACTGCCCGCAGGTGAAGGATATTTCTTGCAATGATCGTAAAGATCAAAAGAAAAGCTATGCCCGCAACAATCTGCATAGCTTTTGTCCCTCTTATGATGAGAATGATTTGGTAGAAAATAAAAGTCATTATCAAAATGTCTAAAATATTGACGATATAAACGTTATAAACCCTCAAAAACATTTCCATTTACAGTAACCTCAAAGCCTCTATAGTTTCTTTAACATCATGAACCCTTATTATATCAGCACCTCTAAGCACGCCCAAAAAATTTGCCGCAACAAAAGATGAAATGCTTGACCCGGCAACAGTTCTAACAAAGTTTTTTCTTGAAACCCCTAATGTGATTATGCCCAGCCAAGAAAAAGTTTTCAGCGACCTTATTAGAGATAAATTGTGATCAACAGTTTTTGCAAAACCTATGCCCGGATCGACAGAAATAAAGTCTGGCTCTATCCCAAAACCTAAAGCATTTTTCTTTTTTTCTTCCAAGTAATCAAAGACTTCTTTGACGCAGTCTTTGTATTGAGGTTTTTTTTGCATATTCAAAGGGTTGCCTTTTGAGTGCATCAAAATAATTCCCGCCTTTGTGTCGGATATGAGCTTTGCAAGTTTTTCTTTCCCTTTTGATAGGGCAAAAATATCATTGATTATATCTGCCCCCTCATCAAGGGCGGCTTTTGAGGTTTCATATTTATAAGTGTCGATAGAAATTGGGATTTTGACAGCCTTCCTGATTTTCTTTAGTGCGGGCAGCAATCTCTTTAGTTCGCTTTTATAGTCGATGAGGGCTGTTCCCGGGCGGGACGATTCGGCGCCAAGGTCGATAATTTTAGCACCCAAGTTTTCAAACTCAACAGCTTTTTGGCATGCCTTGTCGGGGTCAGTTATTCCATCACCAGAAAAGGAGTTCGGGTCAACATTGATTATTCCCATAACAGCGGGTTTTTTAAGATCCAAACTAAACTGTCGGCACTTAAAAATTTTTTGAGGGTTTGAGGCATTGTTGATGACATCATCTATCTGGCGGGCTGCATCTTTAAGCTCAAAAGGTTGACTTGCAAGCTTATTTTTTAACAGCTCAAGCCGTCTTAAACTTGCAAACAGCACAGCATTTGAAAACCCTCTCTTAAATCTTGAGACCCCCTCATTTATAGAAACCTCTGCCCCGCAAGCTAATGCCTCTTGCTTTAATATGGCGGCTGCCCGGTTATCAATTTTTTCAATGTATAAAGAAATCCCAAAGCCTTTTTTTGCAAGTAAAGTGTGAACTATCGGGCAGCTTTGGGTTTTGTTGACTAATTTAAGTGCGTCGTCAAAACTTTCGATGAAAACTTGTCTTATGCGCAAAGTTTTTCTCCTTATTTTTTCAGCAATGACATAACTTCCGTTCTTGTCCTTGCATCAGTCAAAAAAATGCCTCTCATCGTTGAGGTGATAGCTTTAGAGCCTATCTGCTTTACCCCCCTCATAGTCATACATAAATGTTCCGCTTCCATAACTACCATCACGCCTTTTGGTTTTAAGCCCTGCATTATTGTGTCGGCTATTTGTTGTGAAAGCCTTTCTTGAATTTGGAGCCTCTGGGAAAAAATTTCTGTAAGGCGGGCTAATCTCGATATGCCGATGACTTTATTGTGTTGAGGAATATAAGCGATGTGGGCTTTTCCAAAAAAGGGGAGGAGATGATGTTCGCATATAGAAAAGAAGGTTATGTCTTTGAGGAGAATTATTTCGTTATGGTCGCTTAAAGAAAATTTTGACGCTACTTCTAAAGGGTCAACTCTAGAGCCTGCCAATGCCTCTTTATAAAACTCGGCAACTCTTTTTGGCGTTTGTTTTATACCGTCTCTTTCTAAATTTTCTCCAAAAGCCTCAAGCAAAAGTTTGACGGCTTTAGCGGCTTTTTGTTCGTCAAACGGTTTCATTTTTCCCCCTTATCCTAAACTTCACAAATCAACATTGTTTCTAAGATGAGGCTGCGTGAACTGAACTTTCTTATCTTGAACTTATATCCCAAGTTCCAACTTTCTATCAACGGTTTAATGTCAAAAAAGTCGCTGGCATTGTGATAGATGCTTATAAACAAAATCGGCTTTTGACTTTTAATCGTTTGTTCGGCACCCCTCAAAAGATTCTGCTCAAAGCCCTCAATGTCCGTTTTTATTATCCCAACCTCAAGATTATTTTCTTTTACAAAATCGTCTAAAGTAACTGCCTCAACTTGATTGCCAACTTCCTGACCATAAAAACAAATCGTTCCAGCACCCTCTGCCGCTAAATTCAACTTTTCTTTTTTATCGCCAAGCGCCTTGTTTATCGGTATTATTTTTCCCTCTAAGCCGTTTAACTTTATGGTTTCAAGCAAAACTGCAAAATTTTTCAAATCAGGCTCAAAGGAATAAATTTTCTTGTTTGTGTGATGAGCAAAAACGATAGCCGAATCCCCGATAAAAGCCCCTGCATCAACAATATCTTTAGCAAAAATGTTTTTACCCCCCCCCCCCATTTGGGGTTGGGAGAAAAAATTCTCGTAATAAAACGTGTTTTCAAAAAACCCCCCTCCGCCGGAGGGCAGGAGATATTGTTTGTAAGCAATAACTTTATCCGACAACTTTACAATCAAGTCCGTAAAGTTTTCTTTGATATTTCTTATCTGGGCTTTTTCTTGAGCAGAAGCTTCAAAAGAGATCTTTGTAAAGTTTTGTTTTAGGAGGGATTTCCGAAGGCGGCTTATTATTAAAGAAACTGTTCTTATGCTTTCGTCGTCTGTGTTTTCGATGAGTTTTAAGTATGCGGTTTTGATGTCAGATGAGAGGAATTTTCGGAATTTAAACAGATCGTTATCGTAAATGTCTATTTCATAGTTGAACTTTTGAGCAAAATGGCTTGTCTTAAACCCAAACACCGCCCTTATTTTTCTAATAACTTTTCTGCATATCTGCCCGCTTACCGAACTCCCGTTAAAAATATGAAATATGCCAAAACCAAAGAAAACTACTTTTTTGTATTCGCCCTCATCTTGGAGGTAAAAAATTTTCTTTAAGATTTTTTTCATTTGGTTCTCCAGTTTAAGATTCGAGAGGCTGGCCCCGCATAATAAGTTCAATTTCGTCTGAGTTTAATGTTTCCTTTTTGAGCAAATAGCCAACCATAGTGTCCATAACTTTCTTGTGTTTTTTGAGTATCGATATAGCCGTTTTTAAGCCCTCGTCGATAATTTTTTTAATTTCCGTGTCGATTAGCTCAGACATTTTGTCTGAAAGATGAGAATCCTTAGAAAATGCTCGCCCCAGAAATACTTCCTCATCGCTTTTGTCTAAAGAGATCGGCCCGATTTTATCGCTCATACCAAACACCGTCACCATCTTGGTTGCAAGTTTTGTCGCTTGAGAAATATCGTTAGAAGCCCCGGTTGAAATCTCATTAAAAACAATCGACTCGGCTGCCCTTCCGCCAAACAAAACAGCTATTTTGTCCATCGCTTCGCTTCTTGTAACTAAATGTTTGTCGTCCTCAGGCAGCTGCCAAGTTAGCCCCAAAGCTGCTCCACGCGGAATGATTGAAACTTTGTGAACCGGGTCGGCGTTTGGCAAAGACTTTGCGACTATCGTGTGACCTGACTCATGATAAGCGACTTTCTTTAGCTCCTCCGGTCCGCTGACTGTGGACTTTCTCATAGGCCCGGCAAGAACTCTATCGATGGCATCCTCAAAATTTTTCATCGTAACATCTACCTGATCCTTCCTTGCGGCAAGCAGGGCTGCTTCGTTTACTACATTAGCTAAATCTGCCCCGACAAAACCCGGCGTTCTTTTTGCAACTATAGTTAAGTCCACCTCTTTTGAAATTTTAATGTCCTTTGAATGAACTTTTAATATGTCCTCTCTATCTTTTAGGGCGGGTTTTGGCACAACTACCTGCCTGTCAAACCTGCCCGGCCTTAAAATTGCTGGGTCTAAAACATCGGGTCTATTGGTTGCAGCTATCAAAATGACCCCTTCTTTAGTGTCAAAGCCGTCCATCTCAACAAGCATCTGGTTTAATGTCTGCTCCCTTTCGTCATGACCTCCGCCTATCCCTGCAAATCTCTGGCGGCCGACAGCGTCAATTTCATCGATAAACAGTAGACACGGTGCATTTTTCCTGCCTTGATCAAACATATCTCTCACTCTTGAGGCACCCACACCGACAAACATTTCCACAAATTCTGATCCGCTTGAGGAAAAGAAAGGAACGCCCGCTTCCCCTGCTACAGCTTTTGCTAACAAAGTTTTGCCCGTGCCGGGCGCACCGTAAAGGAGAACACCTTTTGGAATTTTCCCGCCGAGCTTTTGGAACCTTGCGGGAGACTTTAGGAATGAAATTATTTCCTCAAGTTCCTCTTTTGCCTCCTCACAGCCCGCCACATCCTTAAAGGTTATTTTCTTGACACCGTTTGAAACAGCTACTTTTGCTTTTGATTTTCCAAAAGCCATAGCCTGTTTGCCCCCGCCGGACATTCCTCTCATCATCCAAATCCAAAACACTATGAGAAGCAAAATAGGGCCCCAGCTTAACAAGAAAGCTGAAAGCCAACTTTTTTCTGCACCGCTAAAGTCGACAATGTTTGCCTCCTCCATATCTTTTACAAGGTTGGGGTCATCCATTGGCAAGGTTTTGAACTTCTTTACCTCTCCCTTTTCGTCCTTGAAATCTCCAGTGATAAGTCCCGGCTCAACAACAACTTTTGACACTTGCCCGGCTTTTACACTTTGTTTGAACTGAGAGTATTCCATCTCAATAACTCCCCCGCTTTTACGCGATGTGTTCATAAGCATAAAAATCACGATAAACAATGACAGCCAGAACAATATAAACCATGGGCTTTTTTGCTTTTTCATTTTCTCTCCTTTCACTCTTTTTTAGCGATGTCTTTTACTAATCCAATATAAGGCAGCCCTCTGTATAAACCGTTGTAGTCTAAACCGCAGCCTACGACAAATCTATCAGGTATCTCAAAGCACACATATTCAACATCTATTGGAATTTTCCGCCTGCTTTTTTTGTCTAACAAGGCACAAACAGAGATGCTTTTTGGGTTCCTTTTGGCAAATTCTTTCTTTAGGTAGTCCATCGTTATGCCCGTATCCACAATATCCTCAACAACGATTATGTCATGGCCTGCTATATCGGTCTTTAGATCCTGATTTACCGTCACGCGGCCTGTCGAATTTTCCCCGCTATAAGAGCTGACCGCAATGAAATCCACTTTGTATAACGGACTTAGGTGCCTTATTAAGTCAGCACAGAAAATAAAACTCCCCTTTAGCACCGCGGCTATAAGGGGATTTTTGTCTTTGTAATCTATTTGGATCTGTAGAGATATTTCGGCAATTCTTCTTTGAATTTCTTCGGCGGAGATAAACATTTCTACGCGATGATCTTGGCTTAAAGTCATTTTAACCTCTCAAAAACTGCTTTTTTTGGTGATTTTATTTGAAAAATCCAATCGGAAGACAATCTGTGTGGAGACAAGTCTAAGAACAGTATTTTCCGCATTATTAAGTTGGTTTGATAGCTATTCTGCTTTTCAGGGAGGATTTTCCTTATAGTCCTATATGATAAGGCGGAATTATAGCCTAAAAGCCCCTCCAAATCAATTTGAATACTATTCTTGCCCACTCTCACATACCTGTTGACCAACTTTTGCGAGACTTTGTCTAAATAATCGTCATTTCTTGACTGTATCTCAGACAAAGCAAACAGCCGTTCCACTATCAGGGGGTTAATTTTTTTCAAAATGGGCATCAGCTCAAGCCTCACCCTGTTTCTTGTATATTTCAAACTGAAATTCGACTTATCCACACAAAAATCTATCTTATTCTTTTTGACATACCTGTCTATGCACAGCCTATCAACAGCCAAAATGGGGCGGATTATGGTTACTTTTTTGTCAGCGGGACGCACAAGGGGAATACCCGCCGCCGACCCCCCGCCTCTCAAAATTTTCATCATAACGGTTTCGGCATTGTCGTTGGCATTGTGGGCGGTGGCAATTTTGTTGAATTTGCCCGCTTTAGCTATTTCAAGCAGGTGCTTATAACGAAGTTCCCTGCCGGCGGTTTCGATGGAAATTGAGTTGTCTACAGCATATTGCTTTGTAGAAAAGCGAACACTCTCAAACGGTATGCCGTTTTTGAGGCAAAACTTCTCGACAATTTTGCCCTCTTTAGCTGATTCTTTTCTCAGGGAGTGGTCAAAATGGACGGCTTTAATCTCAATGTCCATTTTCTTTTTAAGCCTCATAAATAAATGAAGGAGGCACATAGAATCTGCCCCTCCAGAGACCGCCGCAATGATTTTATCTTTGGGTTTGACCATTCCTCTTTTGATGTATGTGTAAAAAGTATCCCAGACTATCATCGCTGAAAGAACCTTCTTATCAGCCGAAACCTCAGCCGGCTCTCTTTTTGCGACGGGAAAATTAAGGAGGCGAGCGTTTTTGTGTAGGTTCTTACACCTAAAAAGGAGTCGACAAAAATGGCTGCAAACTTATTGCTCCACTCGGGGTTAAACATATCCTTAAAAAGCCTGAGATTGTCTAAGTTATAGGCAAAATGTTCGGCTAAGCTAAACATCTGGGCAAAAGTTTTGATGATCCCCGCCGCCTCAAAATAAGCCAGCCCCAGATCAAAACGCAAAAATCCGTTTTCTTTGCCATAGCAAACATTTTTGTAGATCAAATACACAAAATCCTCCTCGCTCCCGCCGCTGAGGCGGACAATCGGCGAGGTGATCTCCTGTTTATCCTTTGTCTCCTCAAGCACTGCAAAAGCAAAAATCTCACCGTTTTTACGCAAAACTCCATAATCGTTTTTGCTCATTTTGTCCTCATCATAATTTCCCGGTATAAAGTGCCTGCTTATATATTCCTTGTCCTTTTCCCATTTGGCACTGATTGTCCTAAAAGTTTCTCTAAATTTTTCAAAATCTGCGGCTTTGACTATTTCATAGCTTACTCCCGAACTTTCGACGGAGGTTTTAATGTTCTTAAAAGCCGCGCCGTCAAATTTGCTCAAGTTTATTTTTGCTTCCTTGCCGATAGAAATGATGTTTAGCCCAATATCTTTATAGTAGCGAATGTATTTGTCTCCGACTGCGATAAAAGAAAGCATTTCATTGTTCCTGTCGCACATTTCTTTAAGCGACCAAAGCATCTCCCCTTTGCCGCCCGAACTGCCCACCGGGTCGCCGATGGCGATATTGTAGTTTTGGCTATGCCCATAAATAATGAAAGCCTTTTTCTTTTTGTCTACGATGAAACTTTTTTCATCAGCTTTAACTGCCGCTAAAACAAAAGCGGAACTTTGCCCGTCGATTATCTTTTCTATTTCCGCCGTTTTAGGTCGGGGCAGCTCGCTTTGGCGTTTGCCAAAAAACCGCTGGAAAATTACCAGCCCAAACACAATCATTACGCCTATCGCGGCACGGGCATATCGGGAATCATTTTCATCGTTTATCAAAACATCAAAGAAAACATCCCAGTTTACCCAAGTAAAAATGGCCTCCTTGTTTACAAAAAAGCCCAACCACAGCGACAAAACTAAGACCGCCGAGATGGCGCAATACCACCAAGTCCCGAAAGGTATGGTCAGTATGCTTCTTGTCCTGTAAAAATAATTTTTTGAGTTGATCAAAACGATGAGAAGCAAAACAAAGTAGATGATGATGGGAATGTATTTTCCTGATGAGATAAAGATGATTATTGAAATGCCAAGCAAAATGCAGGCGGCTTTGTATGCCGACTTTATTCTTAGCTGAACAGCCCTTGAGATAAAAAGAAGCCCTGCGGCAATTAAGCTCAGGGCAAAGTGGGATATATCGCGGACAATTTGGGGGATAAAGCTAAAAAAATCTCTAAATCGGTCAGTTTCTGTGGGTGCTGCGGTAAGAAAGATGGCAAACATACCAGCAAAAAAGAGCAAAATCCCAAGCATTTGAACGATAACCGATGAAACCGCTTTGCCGATGAGCTTTGTTTTTGCGTCAAGCCGCTTAAAAAACGCCGCTGCCTCATAGGAGGCAAGCATTATCAGGGCTACAGACAAAGGAAAAAAGTAGAACACCACCCTATAGATAAGCAAGGCGCTAAAAACTTCGGGGTTTGCGGCCAAGTTTGGGAGCATCAGTGTTATGGACGCTTCAAAAACTCCCATTCCGCCCGGCACTTGGCTCAAAATTCCCAACAGCTGTGAAACCAAAAACACTTTCAAGAGGACAAAATAAGGAATATCCCCCGTCGGCATAAGCGTCCAAAGGGTTAGCGAGGCGATTATCCAATCTGCCGAGGCGAGCAAAACCTGCCAAGCTGCAATTTTTAGTTTGGGGAGAGTGATTTTTCTCTTAAAAAAGTAAAGGTTTTCGATGTTTAGGGTGCAGAGCAAAATGTAGGCAAACAAAATGGTTAAAAATGTTATGCCGACAATTCTTGATGAAACCTCATAGCCCCAAAAACCGATAGAGACAGGAAAAAGGGTAAACAAAACGCCCCCAACTGTCAGCAAGCCCAGCCAAATGGTGGCAGAGGAAAAGAACAAAACTTTCGTTACGGCAATCATTGAAACATTGTGAATGGAATAAAGGCGATAGCGTAGAGAGCCGCCAAAAAGCATTGAATAGCCGGTGTTATTGCCCAGAACATTGCTGACAAAACAAGTAAAAGCGATGTCTTTTGTTTTGAGGGGGACATTGGGCTTGATGTATTTGTAAGCAAGAATGTCATAACCGCCAAGCAGTATATAGTAGAGCAGTGCTAGCAACATTGCCAAAGCTATTTTCAAGCTTGGAATGCCGTCAAGGGCGGTGCTGATGTCGTCATAACTTAGGGATTTGAGTTGGTCGTTTAGGAGGGTTATTGCGATGATAAAAATTACAAACCCAGCGGGAACTAAAATAAATTTAAGCCATTTTTTCATCTTGAGTAGAGTCCTTTAACACTATTTGGCTGATGCCTTTGTTTTCTATCAGTTCGACTTTGAGATCAAAGAGGTCTGAGATTTTTTCTGATGTAAAAATTTCAGCACGATTGCCGTCAGCAAAAACTTTGCCGTCTTTAAGCATAATGAATCGGCTGATCTCGGGGACGATGTCTGAGATAAAGTGTGTTACGAGTATGATTTTGGTTTTGCCTGTTGCGGCAATTTTTCTAACTATTTGGTGGAACTTTATTACTGAGGCTAT